>JAIDOO010000369.1 GCA_029063275.1 Clostridia bacterium | reverse complement strand
ATTTAATATAAGCTCGACTTCCTCTGCCGAAGAATAAATTTTAGCCTTTGCTTTCTTGCCCTCGAAGCCGTCGAAAGTCCAGCAATTATAGGCGTCTTCCCACCCGTTCTGTGAAACATAAACGTTTTTATCATACTTATCGGGATGGATAATTTCAAGGAAAGTTTCCTTACTGCCCCAAACGCTTTGTCTGTATTGATACTGATTTCGCACGTTTCCGTTCAAATCGAAATCACCGCAATTTGCCGTGCGCCAAGGATAGCCGGGGTGCGGTGCGTTAAGCCTGTTATACTCTTTTTCGCTTTTATCGGTGTAAAGATTAAACCCAAGCGCAGCTTCGCCTAAATAGTCCATACTCGTCCAAACGAAATCACCGAGAATACAAGGGTACTTTTCAACCATATTCCATATATTGCCGAACGCCTTAGGATAACTTTCCGTTTCAACGAATACTCTGTCGGGGAAAGTTTTCATATCCTCTTCATAGCGGTTTTCAATATAGTTGTATCCTACGACCTCCACGGGTTCTACGAACGGAGCCGTCTTTTCATTGAAAACCTGCTCTGAAAATTCACAGGTAAGATTTTGTATTTTTGTACCGCTCTGCATTTTCTTTGCAAGGCTTTGATACATTAACGCAGTATCCTTATCATCCAAGCCGTTGAATGTCGTCGGCAAAGACAGATTGAGTGGGCGCGTATCGTCAACGCTTCGGGCATATTCGGCAATTTCTTTTGCAAGTTCGTAACCGCCGTTAAGCCCGTTACGCTCGCCTATTTCGTTGCCGAGCGAATACATAAACACGCAAGGATGAACTCTGTCGCGCATTATTGTATTATAGGCGTCTTTCTTCCACCACGCATCGAAAAACATATGATAATCGTTTGGGTCCTTATACATTCGCCATACATCGAACAATTCGTCTAAAACGAGCATACCCAGCTTGTCGCACACTTTTAAAAAATCTTCCGACGGAGGATTATGCGCACAGCGGAATGCATTATAGCCGGCGTCCTTATGCAATTTAACCTTACGGAATTCCGCATCATAAACAGAAACAGCGCCTAAAAGTCCGTTATCGTGATGAACGCAACCACCTTTCAATTTTAAAGGTTTGCCGTTCAACTTTAATCCCTCATTGTGCGTTATTGTTATTACCCGTAACCCACACTCATTCTCGGCACAGTCTATTTCCTTATCGCCTTCAAAAAGCTGAGTTTTTACAGTATAAAGATATGGCTTTTCAGTATCCCAAAGTTTAGGGCTATGCACCTTAAAAGGTATTGCTATTTGCGTATTTTCACCCGAAGCCAAGGCAACAACAGCTTGACCGTAAGCAACTTGGTTTTTGCCGTCGCAGAGAGTGACTTTAACCGTTAAAGTTTTAACTTTATCACTTTGATTTTCCACGCCGACCTTTGCAAGAACGTCGCCTCCGATATTCAAAGTATGGATAAAGGTCGAATTTACAGAAAGATGCGCAGGTTCACCGACCAACAGATAAACGTGACGGTAAACACCGCTTCCTGAATACCACCTGCTCGTTTGCTGCTGCGAATTATTGACGAACAGATTAATTCTGTTTGACTCGCCGAAATTTATTTTATCCGTAAGCTCTACGCAATAAGGCGCATATCCCGACGGGTGCATACCCATAAGATGTCCGTTAAGAGAAATTTCCGTACACCAAAAAGCTCCGTCAAGATATAAATATACCTTTTTGCCTTTCCATTCTTTCGGAAAAACGTAATGCTTATTGTAATTTGCAAAGCAACCGTCGTAAAAACCCGTTTCCGTTCCGTTAAGGCTGTTTTTATTTACGTTTGTAAAAATTTCAGCGTCGTGCGGAAGGTTTACCGTTTCGCCGCCGGGCATCATAACTGACATAACCGAGGGCGCTTTACGACTGAAAAACCACTCTGCGTCTATATTTATTTTTTTCACATTCAGATTTCCATAGGAAAGACGTTATTGCCTGTTTCTTTATCAAACAAGTGCATTACCTGCGGCGTGAACGTAAATTCAAGGTTACCGCAAGCGTCGATATTGTTCCTGTCTTCTTTTGTAAGATTAATGGTAGGAACACGAACTATGATTTGTTTACCGCTTTCAACTTCCGTATGAACGTACAATTCGCTTCCCATCATTTCGGAAACAGAAATTTTGGAATTTAAAAACGACATTTGCCCTTCGACGCCGAGATGTGCGTCCATATACTTTACAACGCTGTCGTTGCCGTGCATTTTGGGTGAAATGTGTTCGGGACGAACGCCGAGTGTTATATCCTTTTCAGGACAATTTTCTTTTGTAAGATAAGCATTCATTTCGTCGGTTAGATTGAACTTTTTACCTAATACTTCAACGCAATAACCCTTGCCGTATTTAATAAGTTTTGCTTCGAAATAGTTCATCTGCGGCGTACCGATAAAGCCTGCCACAAAAAGATTTGCGGGATGCGAGAAAACTTCGGTAGGCGTGCCTATTTGCTGAATAACACCGTCTTTCATTATGACGATTCTGTCGCCGAGCGTCATAGCCTCTACTTGGTCGTGCGTAACGTAAATAAACGTGGTATTTATTCTTTTTCTCAAAAGAATAATTTCCGCGCGCATTTGGTTACGCAATTTTGCGTCGAGGTTGGAAAGAGGTTCGTCCATAAGGAACACCTTAGGATTGCGGACAATCGAACGACCGATCGCAACACGCTGACGCTGACCGCCTGAAAGCTGTTTGGGCTTTCTTTCAAGATAATCGGTTATATCGAGTATCCTTGCAGCTTCCCATACTTTTTCGCTGATTTCGCTCTTCGTGTACTTGCGGGTTTTGTAAACTACTTCGCCATTTTTATCGAGCTTAACAGAACCGTCTTTGTTTTTCTTTTCAACCAAAACGGGCTTACCATCTCCGTCTAATACGGGCTTGCCAAGATATTCGTCAATATTATAAAGACGGGTTTTATAAATAACGTTGCCGTTTTTATCTACCTTTTCCGTTCCGTCGGCATTGAGTTTTGCGGCATACTTGGGGTTGCCGTTCTCATCGTAAACTATATTGCCGTACTCGTCGCGCAATTCTTTTTTAGTCCTTGCAAATCTCTTTACAAAAAACAGCGCAAACGGATTTAACTTTTTACCGTCTTTACCTTTAAGAATAACTGTGCTTTCGTCGCGTACTTCAACGGGTACTTTTGCAAGCGTCAACCCGAAAGCAATGTTATCAAAAATAGTCATGTGCGGATACAGCGCATAATTCTGGAATACCATTGCTATATCCCTGTTTTTGGGTTCTACGTTATTTACTACCCTGTCGCCGATTTTAAGTTCGCCCTCGGTTATGTATTCAAGCCCCGCTACCATTCTTAAAGTAGTTGATTTACCGCAACCTGAAGGTCCGACAAAAACAATAAACTCTTTGTCTTCGATTTTCATACAAAAGTCGTCAACCGCTTTTGCACCGTTAGGATATATTTTGCTTATATGGTTTAATTCAACGCTCGCCATAATTTTCCTCCGATTTTTTATTTTTTGTTGCTATTCAAAACGGATTTTCCGTTGAATACTTGTCGTGTGCGGGCTTGTTATATCCGATTTTTTCTACGCCGAGATACTTGAACACTTCGAACAGTTCTTTGCCGTAATGTCCGAACGCAACCGCGCCGTGATGAGGGAAACCGCCTTCAATTAAAACATGTCGATAGAATCTGCCCATTTCCTTAATTGCAAACACGCCTATCCCGCCGAAGCTCTGCGTTGCTACGGGAAGCACTTCGCCCTGCGCAACGTAAGCGTACAAATGATTATCTGCCGTACTCTGTAAACGGTAGAATGTGATGTCGCCCGGCTGTATATCCCCCTCCAAAGTTCCGTTAGTTACTTCTATGGGAAGCGAACGAGCCATTATCTTCTGATACTTCATTTCGGGCTTGCATATCTTGCTTGCGCAGGTATTTCCGCAATGGAAGCCCATAAACGTATCGGTAAACTTATAATCGTGCTTGCCCTTTATGCTTGCATTGTACATATCTTCGGGTACGGTGTTGTTTATATCCAGAAGCGTTACCGCATCGTTTGATACGCAAGCTCCGATATATTCAGAAAGACAGCCGTAAATATCAACCTCGCAACTTACGGGAATCCCTCTGCCCGTCAGCCTTGAATTTACATAACAAGGCACAAACCCGAACTGCGTCTGGAAAGCGGGCCAACACTTGCCTGCTATTGCAACATATTTCTTACTGCCCTTATGAGCTTCTATCCAGTCTAAAAGTGTCAGCTCGTACTGCGCAAGTTTAGCAAGTATTTCGGGTTTTTTATTGCCCTTACCAAGCTCCTTTTCCATATCCTTTACAACTTCGGGTATGCGCTTGTCGTTTGCGTGTTTATTGAAGCTCTCGAACAAATCAAGCTCGGAATTTTCCTCTATCTCAACGCCGATATTGTAAAGCTGTTTTATAGGCGCATTGCACGCAAAGAAGTTCTGCGGACGAGGGCCGAAAGAGATAATCTTTAAATCTTTAAGCCCAGCCAAAGCCCTTGCTACGGGTACGAAACCGCGGATTAAGTCTGCGCAATATTCAGCGTTACCTACGGGATATTCGGGTATGTAAGCCTTTACATTACGAAGTTTAAGGTTATAGCTTGCGTTGAGCATACCGCAATATGCGTCGCCTCTGTCACCTGACAACGTGCCGACATTTTCTTCTGCCGCCGCACAGAACATTATGGGTCCGTCAAATTTTTGAGCAAGCATTGTTTCAGATATTTCGGGACCGAAGTTGCCGAGATACACGCACAAGGCATTACAGCCGTTTTTCTTTAAATCTTCCAAAGCCTGCAACATATGCAATTCGCTTTCAACGATACATACGGGGCATTCGTGGATATCCTTTTTGCCGTACTTCTTTTCATAAGCAGCAACCAAAGCCTTACGGCGGTTTACCGATAAACTTTCGGGGAAGCAGTCCCTTGATACTGCTACTATTCCTATTTTAATTTCAGGTATATTTATCATTTTTTATCTCCTTGACCATAATAAGCGTTTTTACCGTGCTTGCGGTTATAATGTTTATCCGCAATGTGTTGCGGTAATCTCTTTGTAACGGGGCGCAAATTTTCGGTTATGAACGCCATTTTAGCAACTTCTTCAACCACCGTTGCGTGATAAACCGCCTCGCCTGCGCTCTTGCCCCAAGCGAACACACCGTGATGTGCCACAAGACAAGCGGGAATAGCTACAACGTCTTTTGCCGTTTCGTTTATCACAACACCCGTATTCTTCTCATATTCGTCCATTTCATGATGTTCGAGAAAACGAGCGCATGGTATATCGCCGTAAAAATAATCCGCGTGAGTTGTGCCGTATGCCGGAATATTTCTTCCTGCCTGCGCAAATGCGGTTGCATAGGTTGAGTGCGTATGTACTATTCCGCCTATTTCAGGGTGAGCTTTATAAATTTCCAAATGAGTTGGCGTATCGCTTGACGGTCTGTATTTACCTTCTATAACTTTCCCGTTCAAGTCAAGCACTACCATATCTTCGGCTTTCATTCCGTCATATTCAACACCGCTTGGCTTGATTACGACATAGCCCGTCTTTTTATCGATTGCCGAAACGTTGCCCCAAGTGAACAGGACAAGTCCGTTTTTGACTAAATCAAGGTTAGCTTTTAAAACCTCTTTCTTTAACTCCTCAAGCATCAGTTCACCTGTGAAGCAAGTTGTTCCACGCTTAAATTGCGTTTATAGTTTTCAAGGAACGCCTTGCACTTCGCTTTTTCTTTTTCGTCTGCCATTACGGTTTTCTTCTCGGTATGTTTGAAAATTCCGTCAAGATAATCCTGCAATGAAACGCCGTTATTTAAGGCATATCTCGCAAGCAACGCTATTCCCCACGCTCCGCCTTCACCTGCGTTCTGCATTACTGTTACGGGAGCGTTCAATACTGCGCTCGTTGCATTCTGACCTATAAATTCAGTTTTGTAAAAACCGCCGTGAGCGTTTACGCTGTCTACTTTAACACCCTCACTCGAAAGTATATCCATACCAAGCGAAAGCGCAGAAATTGCCGAATAAATCTGCATTTGCATAAAGTTTGCAAGATTTAAATCCCCTTCGGGCTTTCTCATTATAAGCGGTGCGCCGCTTACAGTATTTGCCAAAGGTTCGCCCGCAAGATAGTTATATCCTGAAAGTCCGCCCACCGTTTTGTCGCTTTCAAGCGATTTATTGAACAGCTTTGTAAACAGTTCGCCTTTTTCGATTTTTGCTCCGCAAAGCTCGGCAACTTCCGAAAAAAGGTTTACCCATTCGTTTATTTCAGTCGTGCAGTTATTAGTATGTACGAGCGCCGCAGGGTGTCCGTCCGGAGTTGCAATTATATCAATCTCTCTGTAAAAATTTTTTAAAGGTTTTTCAAGAATAACTGTTAAGTTTGCACTCGTTCCGGAAGATACGTTTGCAGTTTTTGGCACAACCGAATTTGTTGCAACCATTCCCGTACCCATATCGCCTTCGGGAGGACAAAAAATTGTTCCTGCTTTTAGCGTTCCCGTAGGGTCTAAATACTTTGCGCCTTCATCTGTCAAAGTACCGGCATTTTCGCCTGCAAGCATAATTTGGGGCAGGATATCATCCATATCTGACATAATCCCTTTACTCCATAATTTTGCATTAAACTTTGCAAGCATTAAGCTGTCGTACTTATCACCTTTTAAGGGGAACATACCAGAAGCGTCACCTATCCCCAAAACGTTTTTACCGGTAAGCAAATAATGGACGTACCCTGCAAGCGTTGTTAAATGAGCAACTTTTTTTACGTGCTTTTCCTCGTTTAAGACTGCTTGGTAAAAATGAGCAACCGACCACCGTTGAGGAATATTAAAACCGAAATCTTCCGTCAGTTCATTCGCTGCTTCCGCAGTAGTCGTATCCCGCCACGTTCTGAAAGGAGCAAGAAGTTGCCATTCTCTGTCAAATGCAAGATAGCCGTGCATCATTGCCGATATACCGATTGCGTCAAGTTTTGTTAAAGGTTTGCCGTAATTCCTTACAAGCTCTTTATAGCTTGCCCTTAAACCGAGCTTTACCTTTTCTAACGGATAAGACCAATGTCCGCCTACAAAACTATTTTCCCATTCGTGAGAACCGGAGGCAAGTACTTTTCCGTTTTCATCGCAAAGCACCGCTTTTATCCTCGTCGAACCGAGTTCTATTCCAAGTATTAACTTCATTTTAAACTCCGCTATAAGCCGAGAAGCCCCCGTCAACGGGAATAACCGTTCCAGTTACAAATCCGCTTGCATCATCGTCGGCAAGCCATAATAACGTTCCCGTCAAATCACTGATTTCGCCAAACTTCTTCATAGGCGTTGCGGCAAGTATCTTGCCCGTTCTCGCCGTTGGCGTTCCGTCCTCGTTGAACAGTAATTTTTGATTTTGGTTGGTTACAAAGAAACCGGGCGCTATCGCATTGCAACGGATATTGCAGGGTGCGAAATGCACTGCAAGCCACTGGGTGAAATTTGATATTCCTGCCTTTGCTGCGGAATATGCGGGGATTTTTGTCAACGGACGGTAAGCGTTCATAGACGAAATATTTATTATATTTCCGCCAGTCTTTACCATATCTTCGGCAAATACCTGCGTTACCAAAAATGCGGACGTGATATTCAAATCAAACACGAATTTAAGTCCGCTCTCGTCCAAAGCGAAAAAGTCCTTCACACCTTCAAGGTCGGAGGTCATATACTCGTTGTCGCAAGTTGCTTTGGGATTGTTTCCGCCCGCGCCGTTAATAAGAAAATTTACCTTGCCCCACGCTTCGTTTATGGTTTTCTTTGCTTCTATAATGCTACTATTTTCAAGACAGTTACAGCAAATCGCAAGCGCGTTTTCGCCTATCTCGTCGGCGTACTTTTTTGCCGCTTCATAGTTGATATCCAAAAGCGCAACCTTTGCGCCACATACGGCAAGAGCTTTTGCAAACTCACTGCATATAATTCCGCCTGCGCCCGTTACGGCTACAACCTTATTTTTCAAATCTACTTTAAAAGGAACTTTCATTATTTCACCTTGATACTGCCCAAATATTTAAGACTTGCCTTCGGTTTTCTATCCATTGTTTTTCTGTCTATTTCAATAAGTCCGAATTTCGGTCCGAACCCTTTTTGCCATTCGTAATTATCCATAAGCGTCCAATGTATATAGCCATTTACGGGAATACCGGCAGCTTTTGCTTTCAACACACCGTCAACAGCCTCTTTGATAAACTCAATTCTGCGTCCGTCGTCTTCGGTTGCAATGCCGTTTTCGGTAACTAATATTTCGTTTTTAAAATCTTTTGCTACTTTTCTTAATACGTTTCCTATTCCCTGCGGATAATCTTCGTATCCCATCTGCGTTAAACGTGCTTCCTTCGAGGGTTTTATGTTGCCTTCCTTACCAATTATCTTCCTTGTATAGTTCTGAACGCCGAGAAAATCGTCGTCCTGAATAAAAGGCAAGTAATGAGCGAATTCCATATCCCATTCCTTTGCAACGTTTTCTTCCCCGCCATCAACAGCCTGAAAATCGTGCAAGGAAAGCGTAATTCCTACTTTTAATTCTGGACGAACGGATTTTATTGCCGCCTTTGCCGCCATATGCGCGCGAATTACTATCTCATCGCCTTTTTCCGTTCTCTCTGAAACGAACACGTTTGCCTTATCGCAACCGAAAGCCTGCTTTTCAGCCTCTGCGTATTTTTTACGCTCTTCCATATTGGCGTTGAAGTTGATTCCCACCTGTACGCCCGACATAATCATTTTCATTATGTCCTTTGCTATGGCGGCAAGCTGTAAGCCCATATTTGCTTCGTTTATCGTGCAAACGTAG
Organism: Clostridia bacterium; assembly: GCA_029063275.1. GTDB lineage: Bacteria > Bacillota > Clostridia > Christensenellales > Borkfalkiaceae > Coproplasma. Next base: position 6,754 of record JAIDOO010000369.1, on the reverse strand, counting down.
GTCATTAATTCGCCAAGTTCTTCAACTACTTTTTTGCTGTATTTTGCAAAGTGTTCGATTACTTCTTCGCTTTCCCAACCGCCGAGTGATATTACCCATTTAGGGCTTGTAAAGTGATGAAGCGTAACTATCGGCTCAACGCCGTACTTTTTACAACACAGCAACACTTTGCGGTAATGCTCTATTTCGCTTTCGTCCCACTTATCTCTTTCGGGCTGTATTCTTGCCCACTCAATACCGAAACGGTAAGCATTCAAGCCTGCTTCGGCAAGCAGCTTTATATCTTCTTCATAGCGGTTGTAATGGTCGCAAGTTATACCCGACGGCTCCATAAACGGAGAACAGGTCAAATGTTCTTGCACCCAATAATCGCTGTGAATATTGTTTCCTTCAACCTGATGCGGAGCAGTCGCCGCACCTATTAAAAATTTTGACATAGTCAATTCCCCTTTTCTATTGCCTCGAATAAACCGTTTAAATAAGCCGCACCCAAAGCCCTGTCGAAAAGTCCGTAACCGGGCTTACCGTCCTCACCCCAGATGTTTCTGCCGTGGTCTGGACGAACGTAACCGTCAAACCCCGCTTTCACAAGAGCTTTAACTATGCCGTATATGTCAAGATTACCCGCACTTGTCAGATGCCCCGCTTCGGTAAAATCGGTATCATTATCGTACTTTAACTGCCTGATATGTGCGAAATAAATGCGTTTTGCATATTTGTGCGCCATAGAAATAAGGTCGTTATCTCTGCCTGCGCCCAAGCTCCCTGTGCAGAACGTAAAACCGTTATGCTTATTAGGCACAGCTCTCAGCATGTTGTCATAACTGTCCGCGCCTGTGATAATTCTCGGAAGCCCGAACATATCCCAAGGCGGGTCGTCGGGGTGAATTGCCATATTTATACCCGTTTCATCGCAGGCAGGCATTATTCCGTTTAAGAAATATACAAGATTTTCAAACAGTTTTTCGTGAGTAACCGCAGCATATTCCGCAAGCAAAGCATTTAATTCTTCCGTGGAATAGCTTTCATCCCAACCTGGCAAATGCAGATTTTTAGGATCTAACCGCATCAACTCTTCGTGGCAATACGAAAGAGAATTACTTCCGTCCTTTGCAACTGTTTTAAGATTAGTTCTCAACCAATCGAACACGGGCATAAAGTTGTAGCAAATGCACTTTACCCCTACCTTGCCCAAATTACGAATAGTTTGTGCATAGTTGGCTATTAGTCTGTCTCTTGTAGGCTTGCCGAGCTTTATATCCTCGTGTACCGGAACGGACTCGATAACTTCCATTTCAAGCCCTGCCTTGTCGCAGTGTGCTTTCAGCTTTTTTATTTTATCAAGCTCCCAAACCTCACCTACAGGCGTATCGTAAACAGCCGTTACTACGCCCGACATATTTGGTATTTGCTTTATGTATTCAAGAGAGATACTGTCGCTTTCGCCGTACCACCTAAATGTCATTTTCATATAATTATCCTGTAATAAAAATTGCCCGTAATTGAATGCGGGCAATCCTATTTTCTTTATCCTTTTACTGCGCCCGCTATGGAGTTCTTTTCCAACTTCTTATAGAAGAACGGGAAAGCAACTAAAATGGGAATTGTCGATACGATAATAACGGCAAATTGCAACAGATATTTATTCCAAGGGAATTGACCCGTGAGCGAATCTTGTATAAAATAATCGCCGTTGTTTGCAACTATATCTCTTACCCACAACTGCATAGGCCACAAATCTCTGTCGTTGGGGATATAGATAGATGCCTGAAACCACGAGTTCCAATGAAGTATAGCGGTATTTATCATTATTACGGTTATAAGCCCCATAGCCTGCGGAAGCATTACCATAAACATAGTTTTTAAGTGTCCCGCACCGTCTATTCTTGCCGCTTCTACCGTTGCCTCGGGAACGCCCAAAAAAGCGTTCATTGCAAGCACCATAAACATACCGTTGGTACACATAGGCAAAACAAGCGACCATATCGTACCCGTCATACCAAGCGTACGAAGGACGATGTATGTAGGGATAGTTCCCGCCGAAAATACAAGTGAAAGCATACAGAACATTGTCATAGGCTTTCTTAACTTAGTATTCCTTGACAAGCAGTAACCGGCAAACACATTGATAACAAGTCCGTAAACCACGTTTACAAGCATATAAACGATAGTGTTTACCATACCTCTCAATATATTGCCCTGTTCAAATGTTCCGCCCGTTTCCGTAAAAAGAATTTTGTACGCTTCAAAATTTACAGACGAGCCGAACCACCATGTAATACCTTCCTCGGTTATCAGTTTTTCAGGGTCGGAATAAAGCGAACTCATCAAAACGTGCCACATGGGAACGAGGCAAATAAACGCTACGATACATAATACTAAGATTATTACTATGTCCGCAACGGTTCCGCCTACGCTTCTGCCCTGAACCATTCCCTCTTTAATCTTGTTGCGGTTAAAAGGTTTTTTGAAATTGAATCCCATATCCGCCCCCTCTTATAAATTGTTGCTCTTTTTATGCATTCTGCCTTGTAAGAACTGCGAAAAAATCATCAGTATAGTTGCTATAATCGACTGGAATAAGCCCGCCGCCGTTGAAAGCGCATAATCGGGATTAGAGCCGGTAAACGAATATCTGTAAGTAAACGTCTGCATACAGTCTGCAACGCTCAAAATATCGTTATTGTACAACAACAGAATTTTATCAAAGCCTTGCATAAATATCATACCTACGTTTAGAGTTAACATAGTTAAAACGAACGGCATAATGTTGGGGAGTTTGATTTTAAACATTCTCGTCCAACGGTTAGCGCCGTCTATCGATGACGCTTCCAAAAGGTCGCCGTCGATGGTTGCAAGCACGGCTACGAACATAATCGAGTTATAACCTGCTTTTTGCCATACCTCTATGAAACCGTTTATAAGCCAGAACACCGGAACTTTATCGTTGGTTAAAAGGTTTTGGTCATCGACGCCAAACCAGCCCAAAATTTGCGTAATTGCGCCGCCTTCGTCAAGCATAAATCTGAACATCATACATACGACGACGGTTGAAATGAAATAAGGCAGAAACGAAATTGGCTGCACGGTTCGCTTGAACCACTTGATTCGCACTTCCGATATGAGAAGTGCAAGCACGAGCGGAAAGAAGAAACCGAACACGAGATTAATAAGCGCCATACAAACGGTGTTGCGGAACGCCAACCAAAACTGCTCGTTAGAGAACAGACGGGCAAAGTTATCAAACCAAACCCACTCGCTGCCCCCAAGACCGTCCTGAAACGAGAAATCTTCAAACGCCATTAAAAGCCAAACCATAGGAACGTAGTTGAAGATAAACAAAAATATGAACGGAACTAAAAACAACAGATAAACAACGCCGTTATCTTTAAAGTCCTGTTTCCACGTAGTTTTTCCTATTCCACGCTCTTTGGCTTCTTTTTTAGAAATGACTTTACTCATATCTAAACTCCTGTTATAAACTTTTGGAAGGGGCGGAGCAATCCGCCCCTTCTCAAATACATCTCTAATTATTTAGGCGCCGGTAGGAATTTGATATTCAAATTCTGCCGCAGGGAAACCGCCCGCTACCAAATCTTCAACCGTAAAGCTGAGTTTGAAAGTCTGCCAATCGGTAGTAACTGTAATATTCATTGCCGTATCGCCCTCGCCTATTACCATTGAAGCGGGAAGGTTAGCGGTACCGGCTGTCCACGTTCCTGCAAGTTCAGCCGCAGGAATATATTGACTTGTCGCCGTGCGCTCAAATTTTAACGTGTTGTCTGTATAGAGAGTAATTCTATATGAAATTGTTGCAGCTAAGGGACTTGTTACTTCATTTTCAGTAGTAAATACCAAAAATTCAGTTTTCGCCGGTGTAGAACTATAAGTCAACGTTGCCGCACTTATAAACATAGCCGATACTGCGGGTACTTCAACCGAAAGTTCTGTAATCTCCGTATAATCGCTGTTATATGTTACGGTTACAAGCCATGTTGAATCAATCGTAAACATATTGTTAAATGTTTCTTTTACTGTAAGCTGGAATTTACCCGCATCCGCGCCGGTGGTCAACACTGTCCAATCACCTTTTGCTACGTCCATTGCTCCCGCATAATTAAGAGCAAACTTATAGTCACTTGCAAGTGTCAAAGTATATTCTACCTGCGTATCTGCTCCTGTTTGGTCTTTACCTGTTGCAGTTCCTGTAAGAGTATAAAGTGTAGTTACTGCAGCTTTTACAGATACTGTTCTGCAAGTGATTCCACTCATTTCAAATTCATAATAAGTTCCGTCATTATCGGTTTTTTCTTCGGGATAAATATCGTCCGTACCTGCAACGGAAATGCAAATTGCACCTTCTACTTCGGCCCAAGTTCCTTCAAGGCTTCCCATTCCGGTTAATGTAACGCTGTTATCGTCGTAAAGGGTTACGGTTATAGTAACTTCTGTCGTCATACCTGTAGGCACGCCCGTACCCGTAAATACTTTTCCTTCAACAGGCACTCTGTCGCGCGTTTTTGACATCGTAATGCTGTCCGCACCGGTAACCGCAAACGTTGCGCCGCTTTCGGTTACAGTAAGCGTACCGCTCTTTGCTCCCGTACCTGCCGTAAGCGTATAAACGCCGTTGCTTACTGTATAAGTTCCGTTTATTGTTTCAGTACCGGTTACTTTATCGTCCGCATATGTACCGTTATGGAAAAGAGTTATTGAAGCATTGCGAACATCGCCGACATTAGCATAGAACTTATTCATTTCAACGCCATGGTCGGTTTTTGTTTCCGTAGTCTGAACATAGCAATATTCGGTTGCATAACCATCGGGAATAAGTCCTTTAGTGTCAGAGCCTTGCTTAAATCCTAAAAGAAGGCCTTCCTTAGCATCCCAACCCGTACGGCAATATTCAACTCCGTCAAGATTCTTTAAAACTACGGTTTTGGATGCTGTAAAATCCTTATCTTGATTTTGCTTACGCTGTGAAGCCTTAGGGGCTACTTCTCTTACCGTAATTTCTTCGTCAAGTACTTCGTAAATGCCAAGCAACGGCGCAGTTCCTGCGATAGCGCCCGAATAAGCGTGGTAATAGAAAGTCTGTTTGCCGTCTAAAATTTCGCCGTTTTCATGAAAGCGGAAATATACGTCCATAGTGAACCCGCCGGCGGTATAAGTGCCGTCGAATACACCTTCGGTTATAGCTTTATCTTCGCCGCCTCCATTATTGGGCTTATCATTGTTACACGCAGTTAAGCCGATAGCCATGCAAACGCACATAAGCGCTGCTAAAATGCCAGAAAATAATTTCTTCTTCATATTTTCCTCCTTGATGAAGAATTTGTTTTTATTTAAATCGGTATTACCCGACTTATCCGTTGTAGTTAACCAATTTCAAGGTCGTTATATTCGTCAAGAATTTTTTGCAGATATTCGCAAACGATTTCGCCGTAATTACCCATTGTATTTTGCAAATTTTTCCAAGCCGCATTAAACGTTGCAGAGCTTCCCGTCTTTATAGGCGCAGCCAGTTTTGAAGTTAATACATTTACATATTCGGCATACGCTTTATCATAAGTAGAATCTGCATTTACTTTGGCGACAAGGTCGCTGAACACATCGGCCGTGTTAGGGTATCTATTCCAGTTATCTACGGTTTGTTGCTCAATTTTAGTATAACCGTGGTCGCATGTACCAATATAATGTAAGCCGAAAGGCACGCGGTGCAGTCTTAATGCCGTATTCAAAGTAGAACCTTCGGGATTACCTTCCGCCCAATGATAAATTACACCGTCGCCCTTATCTTCCACTTTGTAATAAGCGCCGTCAGTCATACCGTATTTTGTGTAAAAGGGGTCTTTGGTTTCTTCATACTGTTCTTTGTTAAAACCAAGGCTTGCAATTTCTGCGCCCTCTTCAGAGTACAAATAATCTATAAAGCTCAAAAGTGCCTGAATATTTTTGCCTTGCGCCGCAGTAGTAATCATACACTTCGATGATACTTTGCCTTCCTGATATAGCATATCGGGCTCTACGAATCTGTACTCGCTACCACCGGAAACATCGTTAATAGGAAGCGGTGCGCCTACGACCATTATTCCCTTGGTTAAAGGTTGACTGTCGCTGTCCATTACGTTTCCGAGCTGCGACATTTTATGACCAATATAAACGGGAGTTCTGCCCTCAATCATACTTGCTTCGTCGATTTTGTAGAAAGTATCTTGATTGCGGGTAGTGAAAGACTTATCAAGCCAACCGTTTCTCCAGAAACCCTGCATATATTCAAGATATAATCTTGTTCTCTCTTCACCTATACCGTTTCTTAGTTTCCCTGTATTTGCATCATAGTAAATGCCGGGACCGCCACCACCGAACGCACTTGAAAAATCTCCTCGCGTTGAAGTTCCGTAATAGTAAACGCTCATCATATACGAATTATCTTTGTTGAGCGTGTTGCCGTTTCTGTCAGTATAGTTTTGGTTGTTCCAAACTTTTTCTTCAAATGTCTGGAACATCCATTCCCAATCTGAAAGGAACACGGGATCTGCCGTACCGCTGGGAAAAACAAGATTATCGGTATAATCTTCCATTGTATTGTCACCGTAAGAGGTTTCAATGCCATGACCGCGCATACCGCCTATTTTAACCTCAAAGCTGTCGGTATTATCCGCCGAATAAAGCGGATTTTTCTTCCAGCCGTTTGCAGTCCATTGTTGCTCATTGCTACCGTAAACACTTTTTGCTTTAAAATAATTCGTAA
>JAIDOO010000368.1 GCA_029063275.1 Clostridia bacterium | reverse complement strand
GCGTTAGACATTATCTGCACGTCGTCCAACGTCAGTTGTCCGGGCAGTTGTCCTTTGCCTTGCGGCGTGGACGTTGCTTTCGGCTTAGGTTCTGTATTACCCGATTCGTCTTGCTTTGCAAGCGGTTCTTCGAACGCTTCGTTTAAGTCCGCTTTGTCAGCCCTTTTTATAATCTTTTTCAGTTCGGCGCGCATTTCTCGCTTAAGCTTGCGTTTAGACAACTTTTTATCGTCCGTTGGCAAGTTCTTGTTGCGCTCGTCCTCGATTTCCTTTTCTTCCGATGTGTGCTGAATGTCGGCTTCAAGCTCGGCGCGAGCTTCGATTATATCTTGTGCCCGGTTCGTCAGCGGTTGGAAGATTAAACGCCACAGACAACAACGCCGCCACGGTTTAAGGTTGCGCCTGCGTTGCTCAATTTCGGCAAGCTTAATATCATAATCGACTTCGCGTTCAAGTGTTTTTAAGTCTATTACTGCATTGTAAGCGTTCATTAGAACATCGTAAAATGAATTAATTGAAGACGGGTCTTTAACATATCCCAACCGCATTTTAACGCGTTCCAGTTCGTCTAAAAAGGCGGTATTAATCTTTTCTATCTCGGTAAGCGGAAGGTAACGTCCTTTTTGCTTGCCCGGTTTCTTAATTCGCATAATTTTCACCCTCTGCCGGTAAATATTCGTCTAATAATGATTTACTGTCGTAATAATCTAATATATCGCCGGAGCTGTTGTAAACGGTTTCCCTGTAATTGACACAGTCGCATTTAGCAGACTTCGACAGCTCGACATACTCGTCAACATCGGCGCGGCTGTCGAACTCGCGGCAGTGCCACTTTAAACTGCAAATAATATCAAAATGCGCAACGGTCATATCAAGCTTGTAAATTTGGATAAAGTGCCGGGATAAGTCGCGTATATCTTTGTTTATCAATATCGGACGTTGCGAGGCTATCCAAATCTCAAAATCGCCGTGCCGGTGTTTTTCAAAGAACGCACTGACGGCGCGGGGTAAGTCGACTTTGGAGTTAAACTCGTTTTGCGCTTCGTCAATGATTATGACAGCACCGGGATAGAATTTTTTATACTTCTTTCCGATACCGATTTCCGAGCCTTTTATTAAATAAGGCTCGTAAATACTTCCGTCCGGGTTTGGTATCTGGAATTTAAAGGTACAGTATATCGGTACTCTGTCCGGCGGAGTAAGTTTTGTTTTTCGCTTTTTGTTTGCTTCTTCGATAATGCGCCGGGAATTGTCCCAAATTTCTTGACCGCGTTCAAAATACAGCTCTGTAATAGCCCGCATTAAGAACGCAGTTTTACCTGCGCCGGTATCGCCGAATACGTTATGTAACATTTACTCGCCCGTTGCCGCTTTGATTAATGCGGCAAGCTCGGTATAGCTTTCGTCTATCGTAAATCATATACCGTATTTTGTGTTGCCCTGATATGTAACTTCAATAAAGTTTCTCATTTCTTTTTAAACTCCTTGATTATCTGCACGATAATGAGTACACCCGCCGCAACGCCAAAGCCGACGGTAAGCCAAGTTAAGGGCGTGAGCAGTACGCGGAACACGTCCACAACATCAACGTAATATCCGAAGAGCAGGCGGGCGAACAGAAAGACGACCGCGAACACCGCAAACGTAATTATCAGCTTTTTCATTTCTTCTTGCCTGTCTTTTTGCTCGTAGTGGACTTTGCGGCGGCTGTAGCCTTGCGCCGTTCTGCGGCGGCGGCAATACTCTTTACAATCCGCGCCGGGGCGCTAATCAACCACCAAAGCCCGGTTAAAATTCCCTTGCCGATAGCAGGAGCCGCACCGGGTACAAATATGCAAATCAGAATGATTACGGCTATTACGCCGACAATCACCATTACTACAACGCTTGTAATCGCATTGCGTTTAGCCTGTTCCAACGGGTTGTCGGGTGTCGGCTCGTTGCCGGGCGTGCTTCCGCCAGTCTGTTTGTTGTCTACCACACCGAGCTTGTAGGTCTGCCCGTCCGTTTCAAATTCAAGTTGCAATAACATAACGTCGGATACCGCCGTGTATCTGACGTCAAAATCCCCGACAAACAGCGCACCTACAGGGTTAAATATCTGCCAAAAGTCGGTTTCGTCGGTTTTGAAATACCGTTGTGTTTCGGAAAAGCTCAATACCCATTGCGTGCTTTTTACGTTGTCGGTTGTGCCTTTGGTCAGATTATAGTCTTTGTTGTTTTCGTCCGCTAAAAATTCCGACGTCGTTCTGATACGGTACCAAGCGTAGGGGTCGGCGTGAACGATATTCCCGCCGCCGACGTTGCCGCCTTTTTCGCTGTATGTAATTGTTTTTTCGTTCGGTTCGGGGTCGCTCTTAACGACATTGAAATATGTGTTATAGCCGTGTGTTAAGGCGTGCGAGATATTGCTACAATATCTGCAATTTATAGTCTGCTCGTTAAAAGTCAGCTTGACGGACAGGAGCTTGTCAATTTGCTTGTTGGTGGAGAACGCGACGAAATGCGCGTCGGTTGACCCGTTTGTCATTCCGTTCCATTTGATATTTACGCCGTCCGTATAATTGACGAAACCTACGTATTTATCCCTGATTTCAACGATTTCCGAAGTCGTCATAAAATAGCTTACGTTGTCGCCCGTGCCGGTTACCGTCCAGTACTGCCCGACGGCGTAGGGGACTTCCGATACCGTGTTGCCGTTGTTCGTGTTCATATCCAAATACCTGTCCCAAGCGCGCAAAATGTTGGATATGTTATAATACCGCGCGGGGTCTGAATTGACTTTAAATCCGTTTACCTTGTATTTGTAAAACACGCCTGTGCGGTTCTGATATGTAAGCGAATAGGGGTCAAAGCTTAGATTAATGCTGTTGTCGGGTTCGCGGGCGATATTAATCGTTTTTGCTTTGTAGTCAACCGCTTGTGCGCCCGGTTGGTAGACGTAGACCAACAATTCGCCGTCCGCGCTTTCGGCTATCTGAATAACCTGCAAAGAATAATCGCCCTTGATTGCGGGGTATTTGCTGACGTCAAAATCGGGGTCTTTGTTTAAATCGTCCAATACGTTTGTATATCCAATATCGGCAAAGGCAGGCAAGTAAACTTGCCCGCCAATTACCGATACGACAAGCAACAAGCAGGATAATAGAAAACATAAAACATAACCTTTATTTAGTTGCTTATTCGTCATATTGTACCGCCTTAGAAAAATACAAAGTGGTCATTGTCTGGCGTTAAACTCGTAACAGTTGCCGCCTTTGTTAATCCGTCGTTGCAAATTCTGAAACCTGTAACAACGTCGTTTCTCGTATACGTTTGTTTGAAAATATCGCCGTAAGTGTAAGTAATAGTAAAAGTCGCGCCGGTTTCAAGCGTTGCTATGCCCGAGCCTGTGCCTGCCGGCGAACTGCTGGAAACGCCGTATTGATAGAAAAAGTTATTTAATATAACTTCCATACCCGAGCTGTTCCCGCCGCCGACAACCAATGAAGCAAACGGCATTTGAAACGAAGTGCCGATATAGGTTACTGTATCCGGACACAAATAAGACGAAGTACCGTTGCCGGCTTTGAGCTGTTTATTTAACTCGGTTTTAAGCGCTTCCGAAAGCGTGAACGTCGTTTTGATATTCGATATATTGCCCTCAACCGTTCCAATATCAAAGTAAGGTTTAACGGAAAGAGTATTGATATTGCCGTTAGGCGTTAAAGCCGTCATACCCGAACCCGGTGTTACAAACAAACTTCTTTGCGTATTGTCAGGCAAATTCGGATTGACTACTATATCAACATATTTAAGGTGTTTGACATAGTCCAACTGCACAGTGCAGTTAATGGAGCTGTCGTTATAGCTGTAAACAAGGATTTCAATAGGTTCGCCGAACGCCGCTTTGCAGGTCAATGTCGCTTGGTTGGAATAATCCGTCAAAGGTGTTGCCGACATATAGTCCGAAGCGATTTTGCCTTGCGCCCAGTCGCTGTTGCTGTCTTGCCAACTTGTAGACCAGATAAGCCGTTTATCTACTGCGTTTTCAGGCTCGATTATCATAGTTATCAGATACGCATTTTCCGTTTCTTCCGATATGCCGTATACCGCATAATCTTCGACCGGGATTTGTTCCGATAAAGGCATTATACCGTTGCTTTCGATTACGTTTAACACGTTGCCGCCCGGCGTAAGCTCGTCGCCGTTATCGTCGTTATCGTTTGAGTTGTCGCCGCCGTCAGACGTCGCGGGCGCGGCGTTGCCCCAGTTCAGCGGATTCCATACGGGTGCGCCCGCGCGTATGCCGACAGCAAGCGACGTTATAACGTACACCACCGCAAGCAGTATCGCCAGCGCGGCTATAATTCCTACAGCAGACGGGCGCTTGTTTGTTTTTGCGGCATATCCGCCGCGGTTCGATTTCCTTTTTGCCATTGATTTTTACTCCTTAAAATTTCTAAACGCCTTGCGGCGGTTGTCCCTTTGTTGACGGAAAGCCTTGACCTTTTGGTCTGAATATGCTTTGGCTTTTTTATGCGACCTAAACCGTCAATTATCAATTTGTGTGGTGGTATCCGATATAATGACCTCGCTAAACCGCCGTAAATAGCCCTATTTCGCACGGTAGCAGGTGGCTGAACACGAACTCAAACCGCCTCCACGAAATGTTGATATATCGACATTTCATAATTATATTAGTTGATTTATTGACATTTGTCAAGATATCGACACGCAATTTGTTATAATTTTTTTATGGGTATCGGCGATTTAATTAAAGAATTAAGACTTAATAAAGGACTGACACAGAAAGAAGTATCGGATAAAATCGGAATTTCAAGAAGTGTCTTATCGCAATATGAATGCAATTTGGTTGAACCGACGGCGAACGTCGTCGGACGGCTTGCCGTTTTTTTTGAGGTGTCGGCAGGGTATTTACTCGGTATCGAAGACGATTTCGGAATAATGACCGCCGCGCCGATGGGGGAGAGCTTAACGACTGCAGAACGTGAACTGCTTGCCGATTTCCGGCGGCTCTCGCCGTACTTGCAAGACATTGCAAAAAATACCGTACGCGGTCTGACCGGTGCGGATACAAGCGATTTACAGAAAAAAGCGTAAAGATTAAAATGCCCTTGACGACATTTCGTCAAGGGGTTTTATTATGAAAGATTTACAAGAGGTCAAAGCCATAGGCGAGCAAATCCTCGCTTTATCGGTTGAACTGCTCCGGCTCTTCGATACGGACGACCAGGAGCGCGCCGCTCTGATAGAGAGCGTAAAAAAAACGCCGTCGGAAAAATACTTTACTTTCCGGGCGTAAAGGAGGCGATGCAAAAACAGAACGAGGAAAAGACGGCAACTCTATTTTTTACTAAAAAGGAGTTAAACAAAATGCCGAACAATTTAAAAGAAAAATTCAGAAAGCAGAAAAATATCAGATACCGAGAAGAAACGGGAGTTTATGAAATTCGCAAGCGCATTAATGGCGTAAATTATTTTGCAAGCTCAAAGAACCGCGACGAAGCTGTACGCAAGTTTATTGAACAGCTTCAAGCTGGTCCGAAGACTAATGCGTCAACGACCGCCGAAGCAGAAAGGAAGCTTACGCTTGAGGACATTGTTACGGAATGGCTTGAATATAAGCGGGGTCAGATTTCTTTGGATACCTGCAACGATTATAAAAGTCTTGCGGACAGGCTTATATTGCCTGAATTAGGCAAACGCAATATCACCGAAATCCGGACGATTGATTTAGACAGATTGATGCATAAATTTGATGATGCGCCGAGAATGTATGAGGAAGTACGTAGCGTTTTAAATCAGACGCTTAAGTACGCAATCGCAAGCGGAATTATTACGAATAATCCGTTGGGGCTTATCCCGTTCAAGCGGGCGGAGCGCGAGAGCCGGGAAAGGCTGACTGATGAACAGGTGAGAACCTTTTTTAGGAATATCAAAGAACCGCAGTTTGGCAGAATACGTCAACCGGCTTACATAATGTTCTTTTTCGGACTTCGACCCTGTGAGTTTGACAAGGAAGCGCGTTTTGAAAACGGCTTTTTAATCTGTCGGAACCGCAAGCGGAAAGGTGGTAAAATCGAGTATAAAAAAATTCCCATACCAAAACAAGCGCGGGGATATATAAGCTTCGATGAACCGATAACCTTTTCAATGTCCTATCCAAAGAGCTTAGACCTTTTTAAAAAAATATTTAATGACAACAGCGTTACCTTTTACAACCTGAGGCATACATTCGCGTCGATGTGCGCAGAACGCGTAAGGGAAGAAATAGTCGAAGTATGGATGGGTGATAGTCCCGAACGGCTTGTCGGTAAAACTTACGTACACTATAAAGACGATTTTATGATAAAGCAGATGAACAAGGTTAAATTTATTACGGAATAGCCTACACCCAAATTTACACCCAAAACGGCATAAAAAAAGACCTTTTAATCGTGAATTTTGGTCAAAAATACACGAAAAAAAGGCTTTTTGGCTGGGGTAGCTGGATTTGAACCAACGAATGACGGAGTCAGAGTCCGTTGCCTTACCGCTTGGCGACACCCCA
>JAIDOO010000367.1 GCA_029063275.1 Clostridia bacterium | reverse complement strand
AGCTAGGTCAGTTGATATTTGACAAAGAAGCTAAAAAAAAAAAAAAAAAAAACCACAATTTACAAAAATTGTTGATGGGGAAATTACCAGGAAAAGGTTGAAGAATATTTATTTTTGTACTTTTTTAAGTAAAAAAATAAAATAAGCCGCGGTGCGAAAATTTCGCACCGCGGCTTTTAAACTTAACTTTAAAATTCAAGGCTCTTTTCAATAAAGCTTTCAAGCTCTTCGATTTTAATTCTTACCTGCTTCATGCTGTCCCTGTCGCGCACGGTTACACAGCCGTCTTCAAGCGTATCGAAGTCAACGGTTATGCAATAGGGCGTGCCTATCTCGTCCTGACGGCGGTAGCGCTTGCCGATTGAGCCGGTTACGTCGTATGTTACCGAAAACTTCTTTGCAAGGTTTCTGTAAATCTCGTCTGCCTTATCGGAAAGATTTTTCTGTAAGGGCAGGATTGCCGCCTTATAGGGAGCAAGGAAGGGGTGCAGTCTTAAAACGGTGCGCACGTCGTTTTTCTCTGCGTCTAAAACCTCCTCGTCGTATGCGTCGGTAAGGAATGCAAGTACTACGCGCTCTGCGCCCAAGGAGGGTTCTATGACGTAAGGAATATACTTTTCGCCTGTAACGGGGTCGGTGTATTCCATATTTTCACCGCTTTCGCTTTGATGCTGTTTCAGGTCGTAATCGGTTCTGTCGGCAATACCCCAAAGCTCGCCCCAGCCGAAAGCAAAGTTATATTCGAAGTCGGTTGTGGCTTTTGAGTAGAAGCAAAGCTCTTCGGGCGAGTGGTCGCGAAGTTTCAGATTTTCTTCCTTCATTCCAAGGGATAAAAGGAAGTTTTTGCAGTAGTCTTTCCAGTAACCGAACCACTCTAAATCGGTGCCGGGTTTGCAGAAAAATTCAAGCTCCATCTGCTCGAACTCGCGAACGCGGAAAATGAAGTTGCCGGGTGTAATTTCGTTTCTGAAAGATTTACCCACCTGACCTATGCCGAACGGTACGCGAAGTCGCGAGGTGCGCTGAACGTTTTTAAAATTGACGAATATGCCCTGCGCCGTTTCGGGGCGGAGGTAGACGGTGTTTACACTGTCCTCGGTAACGCCCTGAAAGGTTTTAAACATTAAGTTAAATTTTCTAATCGGCGTAAAATCGGATTTTCCGCACACGGGGCAGGCTATCTTTTTTTCGGTAATAAATTGTTCGAGCCCGTCGTTGTCGAGGCTTTCGACCTTTATATCAAGCTTGTGCTTTTTGCAGTAGTCCTCCACGAGGTTATCGGCACGGTGGCGCGATTTACAGCTTCTGCAATCCATAAGAGGGTCGGAAAACCCGCCGAGATGTCCCGAAGCTTTCCAGGTAGAGGGGTTCATAAGTATCGCGCAATCGAGCCCCGTGTTATAGGGCGTTTCCTGAACGAATTTTTTCCACCACGCTTTTTTTACGTTGTTTTTAAACTCAACGCCGAGAGGTCCGAAGTCCCAGGTGTTTGCAAGACCGCCGTAAATTTCACTTCCGGGGAAAATAAATCCTCTGTTTTTGCAAAGCGCTACAAGCTTTTCCATTGTAACCGCTCTTTTTTTATCCGTCATAAAAATCTCCTTACGCCACGCAGTTGGTTTACTGCGCGCTTATTCTTTTAAAATATTTTAATAAAATGCGCGTTTTAAGTCAAGTAAATTGTAATAAAGCCGAAATATTATAAGGATAACTTTGGAAACCGATTTTTAAAAAAGTTGTATTAAAAGATATACATTTTATAACCGTTTGTGGTATAATCAAAGAAAAACTTATGGTGGAAGATGTTATCCGATATCGAAATAGCTGAAAGCTGTAATCTGAAAGACGTGCGCGAGATTGCCGCAAAATTAAATCTTTGCGAAAACGATTTGGAATTGTACGGCAAATACAAGGCAAAAATCAATATAAAAAATGTTGAGCCTAAATCGAAGCTGATACTCGTTACCGCAATCAATCCCACGGCGAGCGGCGAGGGTAAGACTACCGTATCAATCGGACTTGCCGATGGTATGGCTAAGCTCGGTAAAAAGGTATGCCTTGCTTTAAGAGAGCCTTCTTTAGGACCCGTGTTCGGAATTAAGGGCGGAGCGGCAGGCGGCGGTTACGCGCAGGTCGTGCCTATGGCTGACATAAATTTGCACTTTACGGGTGATTTGCACGCGATAGCCTCTGCAAATAATTTGCTTTGCGCTATGATTGATAATCATATTTTCAGGGGTAACGCGCTTAAAATAAAACAGGTAACCTTTCGCCGCTGTATGGATATGAACGACCGCGCGTTGCGCGATCTGACGATAAAATGCGAGGCTGGCAAAATGGTCGGGTGCGAAAGCTATTCCAGGCAGGAAGGGTTCGAGATTACCGCGGCTTCCGAGATTATGGCGATTTTGTGCCTTGCACGCGACCTTTCGGATCTGAAAAAGAGAATAGGCGAAATCGTAGTTGGTGTTGACGAAAACGGCAATTTCGTCCGTGCAAAACAGCTAAACGCCGACGGCGCAATGGCTACGCTTTTAAAGGACGCGATAAAACCCAACCTCGTGCAGACTTTGGAGGGAACGCCAGCAATCGTTCACGGCGGACCCTTTGCAAATATAGCGCACGGCTGTAACTCTGTGCGCGCAACCTATACGGCAATGACTCTTGCCGATTACACCGTAACCGAGGCGGGCTTCGGCGCGGATTTGGGCGCGGAAAAATTCCTTGATGCAAAGTGCCGTATCGCGGATATTCAGCCCGACTGTATTGTGGTAGTCGCAACGGTAAAGGCGTTGAAGCTTCACGGCGGCGCGGACAAGTCAAATCTTTCGGAAGAAAATATCGCCGCGTTAAAGAGCGGACTTCCCAATCTTTTAAAACACGTTGAAAACATGAAAAACGTGTTCAATAAACCCTGCGTGGTTGCAATGAACAGATTTGCAACCGATAGCGAAAAAGAAATTGAAACCGTGCTCGAAGCCTGCAAAAAAGCGGGTGCGAAAGCGGTGTTCACGGACGTGTTCTTAAAGGGCGGCGACGGCGGCAAAGATTTGGCGCAAACCGTAATAGGGGAGTGCGCAAAGAAATCCAAGCTTAAATATGCTTACGAACTTAAAGACGGAATAATTAAAAAAATAGAAAGCATAGTTAAAAAGGTTTACGGCGGCGTAGGCGCAGAATTTTCGCAAACCGCGCTTGAAAAAATCAAGTCGCTTGAAAATGCGGGGATTAAGAATTTACCCGTGATTATCGCAAAAACCCAGTACTCGCTGTCGGACGACCCCAAAAAGCTGTCAGCGCCCAAGGGTTTTAAAATCTTCGTGCGCGATATTATATATAAAGGCGGCGCGGGCTTTATAGTCGCCGTTGCGGGCGATATTATGCTTATGCCCGGTCTAGGTAAAATTCCTTCCGCCGAGCATATCGACGTAGACAAAGACGGAAACATCATTGGGTTATCGTAAAATTAAGGAGAAATATGGAACTTCCCGAGGCTTCAAACTTTATAGAGCAGTTTATCAACGAAGAACTTTCGGCGGGCAAATTCGAGAGCCGCGGAAATAAAATCGTGGTGCGCTTTCCGCCCGAACCCAACGGTTATCTGCACATTGGACACATCAAAGCTATGTGCATAAATTTCGGCGTAAAGGACAAGTATCACGGCGAATTAAATCTCAGAATGGACGACACCAACCCAGCTAAAGAGGATTACGAGTACGTTAATTCCATAGTAGACGCGGTCAAGTGGCTGGGCTTCGAGTACGACAGGCTTGTGTTCGCTTCCGATTACTATGACAGGCTTTACGAAATTGCCGAAAAATACATTATGGACGGAAATGCGTACGTCTGCGATTTATCTGCGGAAGAAATTACCGCTACGCGCGGAACTCTTACCGAGGCGGGCAAACCCTCTCCGTACAGGAACAGAAGCATTGAAGAAAATTTAAAGCTTTTCCGTGAGATGAAGGCGGGAAAATATGCCGACGGTGCTAAAACTCTGCGCGCGAAAATCGATATGGCTTCGCCCAAAGTGAATATGCGCGACCCCGTCGTTTATCGCATAGCGCGCGTTCCTCACTACCGCACGAGTGATAAGTGGTGTATTTACCCTATGTACGACTTCGCGCACCCCGTGTCCGACGCGATTGAGGGAATAACCCATTCGCTTTGTTCGCTTGAATTCGAAAACCACAGACCGCTTTACAACTGGTTTGTCGAAAAGGCGGGTTTTGAAGCGCCTCTTCCCAGACAGATTGAGTTTGCAAGGCTTAACATAACCAATATGCTTATGTCGAAGCGTTATCTCAAAAAGCTTGTCGACGAGGGTTTTGTGCGCGGTTGGGACGACCCCAGAATGCCGACCGTAATGGGGCTTAAAAACCGCGGCGTTCCGCCCGAAGCTTTGAAAAAATTCTGCGCAGACGTCGGCGTGGCAAAAGCTTACTCGGTGGTAAACCAGGCACAGCTCAATAGCTGTATCCGCGACGAGCTGAACCAAACCGCCGAACGCGCTATGGCTGTTATCAACCCCGTTAAGCTTACCGTAACCAACTATAAGGGTGAGGTAGAGCTCGATTTCGATATCAACCCTATGAAAGAGGGAAGCGGTACGCGCAAAATCAAATTCACCGGCAGCGTGTATATAGACAGGGACGACTTTTCGTTAAATCCGCCGCCCAAATACAAGCGGCTTCAAAAGGGCGGTACAGTCCGTCTTAAAAGCGCGTATATTGTGCGTTGCGACGACGTAAAGATAGGTAAAGACGGCGAAGTGGAAGAGATACTCTGCACGTACTTCCCCGAAACGCGTAGCGGTTCCGACGCGCCTACCGATATAAAGGCAAAGGGCGTTATCCAGTGGGTGGATGCAAAATACGGTCATGACGTGCAGTTCAGGCAGTACGAGCCCCTTTTAAAGGACGAGCAGTACCCCGACCAGGACTATGCGGAAAGGCTGAACACGGACAGTGAAAAAATTACTTTCGGCAAAGCGGAAGAGTATCTTGCAAAAAGCGAAAACGGCAAATCGTTCCAGCTGTTGCGGACAGGCTACTTCAAAAAAACCGAGGATAACGGTCTGGTGCTTTCCGAAATCGTTTCGTTAAAGGACAGCTTTAATAAATAAACCGTCCGATAAGGTGAAAAAATGAACTTACTCAGTTTACTTATTATAATGCCGATACTGTTTTTTGCGGTTGTAGGCGCAGTTATCGGCGCGATAAAGGGTTTTACGCGCGTCAAGTCCTGGGGTGTTGAGTTTATCCTCACTGGACTTATCGCCATACCCGTTGCAGGTCTTGTTGCGGGCAAAATGAAAACAGGCGCGGCGGTTGCGGGCGGCTTTATATCTATTGCAATAGCAATAATTTTTATAGGGCTGTTTATGTTCCTTTTCTGGCTGTTCAGAAAACTGCTTGAAAAGAGAATA
>JAIDOO010000366.1 GCA_029063275.1 Clostridia bacterium | reverse complement strand
GCCGTCCGCTTATATTAGAAAAAAAGCAAATTACTTTGTTGTTGTAAACAATAAGGAGGAAAGTATATGAAAATACAAAAAAGGAATATAGCTACGATAATTTTAGCAATGCTTTGCGTTGTTGCAGTAGTTATAGGTGTAAGTATTGCTTTACCTAAAAATGAAATTAAATCGGCAACAGCGGCAACAGTTACACCAAATGCCGTAATGTATTCATGTGTAAGTACAGGTCAATTTGTAATTGATGCTGGCAGTGATACCACTGCAAATAGACCAAACGTAAATTTGGGAAACTTAGGTGCAGTAAATTCTAATTACGGGGATGCCAACCTTTCAAATAGATATATTTCAATTACAAAGAAACAGGCATGTGGATGTGAGTACTTGGTTGGCGGTTACGTTTGTGTAAAGGCAAGTATAACAGTTCCCGCATATACGAAATATTCTATCACATTTAATTTTGATATGGCATTGACAAGGTATATGACTAATACTAACAGTGAAACTGTTTTCAATGGCTACGTTCTTGATTATGGTAAAAACGATTTGACAAGTTCTGTGAGTTTGAGTAACAACACTATTATGGCACCTGCCGCAGTGAACTCTCAGCGTATTAATTTAGGTAAAGGTGCTATTTCACAAAATACCACTGGTAACTATGTTAACACATACTCTTATAATAACACTACAAGTACGCCTTATGATTACGAGCTATATTTTGGCTTTTGGGCAAATAATCAGTGGACAACTCAACAATATAGTTCCTACATGACCTATTCGGTAGCGCTTAAAGAATCAGTTGCTATTACTCCAGCAACTGCCCCTGCACTTGACGGAAGTTCTGTTGCAAATGAAAAGTCTTTTGTGTATGATGGTGCTGACCATTATTTCACTTTTACATGGGACGCTGATTATTCTGCGCTAACTTCTGTAGTAAAGCAGACATTTTCAGGAGTGAGTACAACTATATATTCTTATGATATTGCTACACAGACACCCAATGGAACAAACCCGATAATTTCAGGAAACCAGTGGGCGTTAAAAGAAGTCGGAATTTATACTGTAACATTTGATATTTTAGGCGGTTCTAAGTGGGAAGATACTAATGGTAATGAAACGCGTAAATTTACAATAACAATTGAGCGCGCTAAGCTTTCATTGCCAACTATATCGCCGCCACAATCATACACCGGCTTGGGATTAATGTTCACACTAGCGAATTTTAATCTTGGTCAGGATATAAGCATGGACGGCGTAACGCCACCGAACGGTGCAACCGTTACCGATGCAGTTGGCGTAACGCCTACGGATACAACGGATACGTTTAAGGCAACAAATGTCGGTAAATACACTGTTACATTAAACCTGCGCGACACAAATAATTACACCTGGACGGACGGAACAACCACAGCTAAGACCGTAGACTTTGAAATTACAAAGAAAGAACTGTTCTCTTCTGCACCAACAAGCTCAAAGACAAACAGTATAGGCAGTGCGGAGTGGAAGTATAAGGATAATACCGTAACCGTAGAAATAACGGACGACAGGGTATCGGGCGAAACGGTAAGTTTAGCCGCCTCTTACGATGTTCAGGGCAGTACAAGTTCACCAATTCCTCTCACTGCGAATATGACAACGAGCGGCAACGTAACAACAATAGCAATGCCGGATAATATCGCCGTAGGGAAGTACACCTTGTACGTAACACTCAACGGTACGAGCGGAGATAACGGAAATTATCAGATAACAAAGAACAACACTCTTGATTTTGAAGTAACCGCGGCGGCGGTAGATCCGAGCAATTACACTTGGATATACACGAAAGACGGCGCGGCGGGCGGCACTATATCAGACGGCGACAAGTTACCGTTTGTGTTAAAAACCGGCAGCGCGGTAGACGGCGTAAAGTACGAGCTGTCTATACAAATTCCGAGTTCGGACAGCGTAGCGGTGGATACAAGTAAGTATGCAAGCGGCTACCAGTTGCGTAGCGGGGACAGCGTAGGGACATATAAAACAGTAGTAGCATTAAAATCCACGGACCCGACGTTCCAGTTTGAAGTAAA
>JAIDOO010000365.1 GCA_029063275.1 Clostridia bacterium | reverse complement strand
ATCTTCCTTTCCTTCGGCAATGTTTTTCTCTATATATTTCTTAATCATAGACTTGCCGATTTTTCCGCCCAATCTCAAAAACTTTTCCTTGATTTTGGTCTTGGGTTTTTCCTCTTCCTCTATACTGCCCACGAATTCGAGGTCCTTGCACGGGTCAAAGGTAACGTATCCGCAATCGGTGGCATAGGCAAAGATGCTTTTCAGAATTCCCTCGATAAGCAGTTTATCACTCTGCGCGCCCTGAGCAACGCGCAAAATCGTCGCAGGCTTTATGCTGTTGACGTACTTTTTACCCAAAAGCGGAATTAAATAGTTGTCAAGACACCTGCCTATATCGTCGTGGTATTTTTGCGAAACTTTTTTGACCGCCTTTTTTTCGCCGTCCTCGGTTACTACCAATTCATACCATTCAAGCGCGACGGCTGAAAAATGATACTTGATTTTAACGGGGGATAACAGCCACCTTGAAAGCTTTGCAAGACCGCCGGCGATTAAAGGAATAATTGCGATTATCAGACAGAAAATAGAAAATATCACCAGCGCAATATCTATTGCGACATGCTGGGCAGTGAAGTCGCCTCCCTGCATCAAAAGCGCGAGCGCGGTTATGGTAAGACCGAGCGACAAAAGGCGGACGATAAGCCGGCAAATTGCAAGCAGTTTTTTAATCACCTTCATACTCTTGGTCTTTGCCGAAGCTCCGCAGGCTATGCCGATAAGCATTATTACGAACACCGCCGCATAAACGCCGATAACGACGTAGAGCAAAATGGTTCCGCCGGTGTTGATTTTATCGATAATGCCCGTAAGCATTATATACGCCATATACAGCACCGTGAACACAAGGCTGACTATGAGCGAAAACAAATTCAACCTGCGCGCGATTACGGCGCGGTTGTTGTATACGTTTTTAAGAAAACATCTTAAATCGAAAACGTCTTTGGCAAGCGTAAAGGTTTCCTCCGCGTTTATGGTGTGGCGGATTACCTTTTCTTCCTCGACCTTTTCGATTTCGTTTTTATTCTCGTCCATTACAATTCCCCTTAAAGGCGAGCGGTTATAAATCGCATATACTTACTCGTATTACCATTATATCACAGTTTCGTACCGTTTGTAAAGAGTATCTAGATGTAATTTTATTCCTTCCAGCCTTGATATAAGCTCCTGTACCTGTATATAATCCGAGGCTACATCAGGCAAAGCAAGACGGGCATTTATTACCTCTTCCTCTTTTTCGAGCAAAGTTATTTCGCGCTCCAACTCTTTTACAAGCTGTTTTCTGCGCTCTTCTTCCGCGCGTTCTTTTTTAGAGCGGTAACTGCTTTCCCTTTCCGCCTGCGCCGTTTTCTGCTTTTCGGTAAATTCGGCTTGCTTTTTTGCGTCTGCTGTTTTCTGCTTTTCAGCAAGATAATTTTAGTAACCGCAGAAGTAAATTTTAAGCCCGCCGTCCGATATTTCGGCTACGTTCTGCGCGAGCGCGGAAATAAAATACCTGTCGTGCGATACAAAAATAAGAGTGCCTGCGAATTCCTTCAACGATTTTTCCAACCCCTCGCGCGCAGGTAAATCGAGGTGGTTAGTAGGCTCGTCCATAATCAGAAAATTTCCCCGTTCGCACTCCAAAATGCAAAGTGCAAGCTTTGCGCGTTCTCCGCCGGAAAGAGATTTAACCTTCTTATCCATATCCTCCGCAAAGAGTCCGCACCTTGCAAGCGCGGCGCGAGCCTCGGTCTGGGTGTAGCCTGTATGCCGTTCCCAAAGCTCGGCAAGCACGGCGTTTTCCTCGTTTAAATTAGCCGACTCCTGATCGAAGTAGGCTAACCTAACAAACCTTCCCTTGGTTATTGCCGTGTTGCCGTTGAAAATTTCCTTTAAAAGCGTACTTTTACCCGTTCCGTTTTCGCCGACAAGGGCAACCTTTTCACCCCGCCTTACAAAAAGGTTTGCGTCTTTTAAAAGGCTTTTACCTCCACGTTCGAGATTAAGATTTTTAATTTCAAGCGCGTTTTCGTAAGGCTCTGCGTCATAGTTAAACACGAACCGCGGCGGTTTGGGCGGAATGAAAGGCTTTTCCGCCATAACCATTTTTTCAAGCTGTTTGACCCTGCTCTGCGCGGATTTTGCCGTGCTTGCACGGACGAGGTTTCTGTCAACGTAGTTCTGCAATTTTGCCCGCTCTTCGAGCTGAGCCTCGTATTCCTTTTGCAGCCTTTCCGAAAGCTCGGCTTTTAACATCTTATACTTCGAATAATTTCCCGCAAACGAAAGCAGTTTTTTGTTTTCTATCTCAAGAGTTTTTTTTGTGATTTTATCAAGAAAAAACCTGTCGTGCGAAACGACGAAAATCGCGCCCTTAAAGGTTTGAAGATACTCTTCAAGCCAAAAAAGCGTGGGGATATCCAGGTGGTTGGTAGGTTCGTCCAAAATAAGTAAATCGGGGTTTTCAAGCAAAAGGCGCGCAAGCTTCAACCTGGTCTTTTCACCGCCAGACATTGTGTCGATTACCTGATTATATCTGTCGGCAAAACCTAGTCCGTTTAAAACGGTTTTTATTTTCACTTCAACGTTAAAGCAGTCGTTTGCGGAAATAAATTTATTCAGACTTTCTATCTTTGCGGAAAGCGCGTTATATTCGCGGCTTGTGTAATCGGTTTTCGAAAGCTCTTCCGAAAGGCTTGAAAGCCTCTGCACGGCGGTAAGCTCTTCATTGAAAATTGCAAGCATTTCGCCGTATACGGTGTTTCCGCAGGTATATCCCCCGCTCTGTTCGAGACAGCCGATTTTTATGCCGTTCTTTTTTACGACCGTCCCCTCGTCCGCCTGAAATTCACCGGTGATAAGCCGTATCAGCGTTGTCTTGCCCTCGCCGTTCGCACCGATAAGCCCCACGCGCTCGCCCTCGTTTATTGAAAAGCTCACGCCCGAAAATATTAAATTGTCGCCATAAGAAAACGCGGCGTTATCAAGTGAAATTAACATAATTTTTAAATTAAACAAACCTTAAAAGTCCCAGGTCGGAATAAAGCTCTCTCCGCTGCTGTCGGGTTGTTGTGTGAACACGTTTTCAAGTTTATATCTTTCAACCTCGTCCAATACGCGGTTATATTCGCGCGGGGTAATTTTTCGTTGCAGTTCCTTAAAATTTTCTATTTCGCCGAACGGCGTATACTGCGCCATAAGACTGAAGTAAACGCTTTTAGGAAGTGTTGAAACAAACTTCACAATCTCACAGGAGTCGTACGCTCCAAGAGGCAATACCAGATGGCGCACTATACAGCCCGAAAGCATTTTGCCGTCGCCGCGCATTTTCAGCGGTTTGTCAGCCATAAATTTCACCGCAGGCAGTGCATAGTCGGCGTAATCGGCGCGCGCCGTGTACCTCTTTGCAAGCGCGGGGTCGATAAACTTTAAATCGGTCAACCATATATCAACGAATTTATCAGCTATTTTAAGGCTTTGAATTTTTTCGTAACCGTGCGTGTTCCAGACAATAGGTATTTGCGGACGGTAAAGCGCTAACGCTTCCCCGATTTCGTTAAGATAGTGCGTAGGATTTACAAGGTTGATATTTTCCGCACCATCCTCTTCTAAGCGCTTAAAAATTTCGGCAAGTCCGCCTACCGAAATTTCCTTTCCTCGGGTACTTCGCGAAAGGTCGAAGTTCTGGCAGAAAACGCACCTCAACGAACAGCCGCAAAAGAAAATACAACCGCTTCCCTTTTTAAAGGATACGGGAGGTTCTTCAAACGGGTGAAGATAATATTTTGCAATTTTAACTCCGCTAACCCCGCAAGCGCCGCTCGATTTTTTTCTGTCGGCACCGCAGGATACGGGACACACACTGCAATTCATAAGGATATTATAAATTAAACGTCGGCAAAAGGCAAGTTTTGTTTGACAAAAACAATAACGGCTGATATAATACCCTCAAACCTATAAAGAGTGTGCGAGAGAACGGCTCGTCGACCACACAGCAACCTGCATTGCAAGGTGCTAACGCCGCGTCCTATGGGAAATATAAAAACGTTACTTATCCCGTTCGGCGTGAACGGGATTTTTTTCGGAGAAGTTATGTTTACGGAAATTACTATCGCAAAAATGCAAGATAGCGATAAAAACGAATATTTTGAAATGTCGCGCGATTTTTATTCGCTTGGAGTTACAAACTCGCAAATCACAGATAAAGGACGCGAATGTTTTTGGAAAGAAATATTGAGCGGCGAAGTCGTTAAAGCATATATACTTCGTTGCGGCGGAAAAACTGCGGGTTATGCGGTCTGCGCACTCTCCGCTTCGCAGGAAGCCGGCGGAAGAGTGCTTTGGCTGGACGAGCTTTACGTCAAGCCGCAATTCCGAGGCAAAGGTGCGGCAAAACAATTTTTTAAATTTATAGAGCTGAGCGACGATTATAAAATTGTACGTTTGGAGGTTGAGCTAAACAACGATAAAGCAACCAAACTTTACAAATCGCTAGGTTATAAAGAAGTAAAATATCTTCAACTTTACAAAAAGACAAATCAATCGGATACAGAGGAATTAAAATGAAAAAATTATTTACAAGCGAAAGCGTAACCGAAGGACCCCCCGACAAACTTTGCGACAACATTTCCGACGCAATCGTAGACGAAATTTTCAAAACCGATAAAAACGCGCGTTGTGCCGTTGAGTGCTGTGCGGCGTATGACAGACTTATGATTATGGGCGAGGTTACCACGACCGCTAAAGTCGATTACGAAAAAATCGCGCGCGATACCATAAAGAGAATTGGCTACACATTCGGCACGTTCTCTTGCGACAAGTGCAAAGTTACTGTTGCAATCCACACGCAAAGCCCCGACATTGCCATGGGCGTTGACAGCTCGTACGAAAACAAAGCGGGCGGCTCGCGCGAGGATATTCTTGGCGCAGGCGACCAGGGAATGATGTTCGGCTACGCCTGCCGTGAAACAGAAGAGCTTATGCCTCTTCCTATTTCGCTTGCGCATAAGCTTGCAATAAGACTTACGGAAGTGAGAAAGTCGAACCTGTTACCCCACCTCCGTCCCGACGGAAAAACGCAGGTTACCGTGGAATACGACGGCAAAAAGCCCGTGCGCATAGATACCGTAGTTGTTTCAGCCCAACACGACGAAAAAATCACGCAAGAACAACTTAAAGAGGATATAAAAAATCAGGTAATCAGCGTCCTTCCCAAAGAGCTGATTGACAGCGGCACAAAATACTTTATCAATCCGACCGGAAGATTTGAAATCGGCGGACCAGAAGGCGACAGCGGACTTACCGGCAGAAAGATAATCGTAGACACTTACGGCGGCAGGTGCGCGCACGGCGGCGGAGCTTTTTCGGGCAAAGACCCCACAAAGGTCGACCGTTCGGCGGCGTATATGGCAAGATACATATGTAAAAATCTCGTAGCCGCAGGGCTTTGCGACGAAGTTCAATTGCAGGTAGCTTACGCCATAGGCGTATCCCGTCCCGTATCCGTTTTTGTAGATACATTCGGCACAGGCAAGCTTAGCGACGGCGAGCTTGCCGATATAGTAACCGAGGAATTCGATTTGCGCCCCTATTCCATTATCGAAAAGCTTGAACTTCGCGCCCCCGTTTATCTTCAAACTGCGGCATACGGACACTTCGGAAAACAGGGTCTGCCGTGGGAACGGCTTGACAAAGTCATTGACCTGAAAAAATATTTAAGATAACCGCAAATGATAAA
Source organism: Clostridia bacterium (assembly GCA_029063275.1). GTDB lineage: Bacteria > Bacillota > Clostridia > Christensenellales > Borkfalkiaceae > Coproplasma. Next base: position 819 of record JAIDOO010000365.1, on the reverse strand, counting down.
ACTTTCCGATTTACAAAAGTTTGCGTCCGAAGCTTTATTTCCCAAATCGTTTACCTGCGATATTTGCGGAATAGAAACATTTGACTCAAATCTTTGCCCAGATTGCTTAAAGACGGTAACCTTCAACAACGGCACTACCTGTCCCGTCTGCGGAAGGAAGACCTTTTCCCCTGAAATCTGTCTTGAATGTAAAGCCGAAGCTCCGCGCTTTAAAAAAGCTGTTTCCGCTCTCGTATATGACGGCGGCGGGGCGGCGCTTATTTCAATATTCAAAAACGGTTGCGGTTATTTAAAAGAATACTTTGCCGACCTGATAACAGAAAAAGCCGATAATATCGCAAACGCCGATTGCATTGTATATATTCCAATGACGAAAAAAGCGGAACGCAGGCGCGGATATAACCAAGCCGAACTTCTGGCAAAGAGTATTTCAAAGCGGCTGAATATTCCCGTACTTAAAAACGGGCTTATTAAAACAACGGAAACGGCGGCACAGAAAAGCCTTGCAAAAAAGGAACGCGCAAGCAACCTTGCCGACTGTTTTAAGGTTGATAAACCCGAAAAAATCAAAGACAATACCGTTTTGCTTGTCGACGACGTTTTAACGACGGGAGCGACTGCGGACGCCGCTTGCAAAAAGCTTTTACATGCGGGCGCAAAATGCGTTTATTTTGCCGCAGTCGCATCGGTTGAATATAAGCTGATAAATAAAAAAGAACAAAAACCAAACCGATAATTTCGATTGACTTTCAGTTTTTATTGCTGTATAATTTTTATCTGTAATCAGTTGAAGAGATTATGCGGTAAGCACACGGTGCT
>JAIDOO010000364.1 GCA_029063275.1 Clostridia bacterium | reverse complement strand
TAGACAGATGTAGTATAATAAGCTATATAATTGCGCCTGAAAAAAATCAACCTGCAAATTTCGGACCGAATATGAAAAACGGACAATCAGCGGCAAAAAAAATAGCGACGCTTGCAATTTTCACCGCTTTGAGCTTAATAACCTTTATAATCGAAAACCAGTTTCCCCCTATGTTTTTCCCGGGGGCGCGAATGGGGCTTGCAAATATATTTTCGTTCGCCGCCCTTATTATGTATTCGCCGTGGGAAGCCTTTGTGATTATAGCTATCCGCACGGGACTGGGCGCCGTATATGCGGGCAATCTTTCGGCTTTGTTATATTCGTTTACGGGCGGAGTTGTTTCTATGGCGGTGTCCTCCGTTTTAATATACGCCGTCTATCCGCGCATTTCGGTAATGTCGGTAAGTATCGCCGCGGCGGTATTCCATAATATCACGCAAAATATCGTGTTCGTAATACTTTCGGGCACGGCGCTCACTTTCGGCTATATGCCCTACCTCATTCTGATAGGCATACTGTCCGGCGCGATAGTCGGCGGAGTTATTATGCTGATTTTCAAAAAAGTGCCCCAAAGCGTTTTCGAAAAGGCGATTTACAAAAAGAATAAAAAGGTTTAGCCTGCCAAAAGCAGTTTAAATAAACGTATAAAAAATAAGGAGAGAATTTTAAGTGAAAGCAGTAAAAGGAAAATACTACTTCGGCGGAATTCGCATTAAAGATATGAAAGACATATCTAAGCAATCCGCTCTGGAAGTATTGCCCGAACCCGAAACGGTGGCGATTTCCTGCTCGCAGTCTATCGGCAAACCCTCTACCCCTTGCGTGGAAGCGGGACAAGCCGTAAAACAGGGACAGATTATCGCAAAAGCCGAAGGCGCTGTTTCCTCAAACGTTTTTGCGAGTATCGCGGGAACGGTTACGGAAATCAAGGACCTGAAGGGCGCGGACGGTGCAGACGGGAAGTATATTTTCATTAAACGCGGCGAAAAAGCCGAAAAGGAGTTTTTAAAACCCCTTGCTTCCCCTACAGCGGAAGAGATTAAAGAGAGAATTAAAGAAGCAGGCATAGTCGGTCTGGGCGGCGCGGGCTTCCCCACGGCGGTAAAGCTGAACCCCTCAACCCAAATCGACACATTAATCGTGAACGGCGCGGAGTGCGAGCCCTACTTAACCTGCGACTACCGCCTTATGCTGGAAAAGACGGAAGAAATCGTCCGCGGCGCAAGGTACGTTGCAAAGGCGCTCGGCGCGGAAAAAATCGTTATTGCGATAGAGGCGAACAAACCCGACTGTATAAAGCTGTTTGAAGCTTACGAGGATATACAGCCCGTGATACTTGCCAAAAAGTATCCTATGGGCGGTGAAAAACAGCTTATCTATACGGCAACCGGCAGAAAGGTCGGAATTGGCAAACTGCCTGCCGACGTCGGCGTAATCGTGCAAAACGTGGCAACCTGTTATGCCGTATCAGAAGCGGTTGAGCTTGGAAAGCCCCTCTTCGAAAGGGTTGTAACCGTTTCGGGCAAGGGCGTAAAAGAGCCGAAGAACCTTTGGGTTAAGCTCGGCACCCCCGTAAAGGAAATAGTAGATTTCTGCGGCGGCGAAATTACGCTGATAGAAAAGAACGCCGAGGGCGAAGTCGCAGAAGTTACCGTTCAGCCTAAAAAAGTTGTTCAGGGCGGACCTATGACGGGCACGGCGCTTGCATCCTACGACGTTTACACCCACAAGACCACATCGGGAATACTTCTTCTCACCGAGGGCGAAGCCGCGGCGGAAGAACCCACCCCCTGCTTAAACTGCGGAATGTGCGCGGACGTCTGCCCTATGCACCTTATGCCGATGAACACCGCGTTTTACTCGGCGGGCGGCGACTTCGAGGCGGCGGCAAAATACGGCAACGTGTCCTACTGCATAGAGTGCGGCGCGTGCGAATATATCTGCCCCGCAAAAAGACCTTTAATTCAGGCAATAAGAAAAACGAAGGCTGCCCTTCGTAATAAGGAGGCTAATAAATAATGGATAATTCGATAGTAGTTTCCACCCCTCCTCACGTTAAATCCAAACGCACGACAAAAAGCATTATGCTTGACGTTGTTATCGCGCTTTTACCCTGCGTTATTTCAGGTTGCGTGTTCTTCGGCTGGCAGGCTCTTCTCATTATACTTATGTCCGTATTCTCGTGCGTTGCGACCGAATTCGTTTACTTTTTTATAGCGAACAAAGGCTTTAATAAAAAGTGCAAAGACGCTAAATCGGTGTGCAGGCGCTGGGTGAAGCAGTTTGACTATACCTCGATTGTAACGGGTATCATTCTCGCTTTAATACTTCCCACCACCGACAAGTGGTACGAAGTTTTCTACGAGGTTTTAATCGGCGGAGTTTTTGCAATAGCAATAGTTAAAATGCTGTTCGGCGGCACGGGCAAAAATCTTGTAAACCCTGCGGCGGCGGCAAGAGTATTTTTGTTCATAAGCTTCGGAATTTCCACTTACGTTGCCTGCAACTTCGGCGCACTGTTCGCCGCAGACAACGCGGTGGTTACAACAGGCGCTACAAACCTTGCGGGACTGCTTCCTAAAGAGGGCGACCCCGTAAGCTATCTGCACGTTGTAGACCTTTTAATAGGTACGGGAGTTGCGGGCTGTATCGGCGAAACCTGTAAGCTTGCAATAATCGTCGGATATATTTATCTCGCGGCAAGAAAGGTAATAAAATGGTGGCAACCCCTCCTCTTTGTCGCAGTGTTCGGCATTGCCGCTTGGCTTATGGGCGGTTTCTATTACGATAAGTACACACTCGATATTCAGCTCTTTTTGCCCAACATACTTTCGGGCGGAGTGCTGTTTGCGGCGGTATTTATGTTCCCCGACTACGTAACCTCGCCCAAAGGCGTTTACGGTCAGTTGTTCTATCTGATAATTTCGGCTATTGTCCTTGCGGTTTTGAGGTACTTCACAAATCTCGAAGTTGCGTCTTTCGTAATCATACTTATGAATTTGTTCGTACCTTTAATCGATAAATACTTTATAAGGAAGCCCTTCGGCTACGTTAAAGTCAAGAAAGCGAAAAAGGTTAAGACAACCGAAGAAGGCGTAAAAGAAGCGGCTGAAAATATGATAGTCGATACCACTGCGGAAGCAAAAAGCGACAAGGAGGGCAAATAAATGACTGCAAAACAGTTTTTTAAGAGCAACGTATTCAAATGCCTTGTTACCCTCCTTTGCATACTTCTTGTCTGCGGAGTTTTCCTCACCGTGGCTTACGCGTTTTTGAAAGTAACCGACGAGGAAAGACTTAACCGCGCAATCAGTAAAATCTACGGCAGAACGGTAAGCGTTACCGCACTGGACGTTTCGAAAGACGACGCGGCTCAGGGCAGAGCGACCGTTTTGGATGGCTACAAGGACGAGGACTGAAACTACCTTGTAAAATCGCAAGG
>JAIDOO010000363.1 GCA_029063275.1 Clostridia bacterium | reverse complement strand
AAAATGATATTGAATTTGGTGATTCGACCCAACCTATGCAGAGCTTTCGACTGCGAAGCCATAGGCGTTTTTATCTTCGATGACTCGTCGCACACTATTAAATCCGGACGCCATTTAGTGATTTCTTTCTCCAACCGCCAACAGCTTTCATAGTTGACCACGATAATCTGCAACGCCGCACCCGTCATAAACGTGAACGCCGTTTTTTTCTTTTCCATAGTTCCGTCCAGCACGGTTAAAGCGTATTTATAATCGGCGAATTTACGGACCTCGTCTTCCCATACGCCGACTATGGATTTCGGACATACTACTATCATTCGCTTGACTTTGCCTTGCGCTTCAAGAGTTCCCGTTATCGCTATGGTCATCATAGACTTGCCCGTTCCCATATCCGCAAGCAACGCTACTGCCTTGCCCGTTTTAAAGGTTTCAAGCGCAAAGTCATAAGCGTTTCGCTGGTGTTGGAATAGTTTCGCCTTAACTCTCGGCGCAGGATGCCCCGACGCTGCGACAAACGCGCTCTGTGGCTGTTTAGCCATTTCTTTGAGTTCGTCATCGAGCCTTGCGCCAAGCATCGACAGCGTGCTTACATTCTTTGCGGTAAGCGGGACTACCCAGCACTTCTCGTCCGCGTCATAATATCTGCCTTCGATTTCTTTGATGCTTTCCCGGTAAAGATAGCTGTCGTAAATTTTTATATATTCTTCACAGCTGACAGCGTACATTCCTTCCCTCCCGATTTACTTTCAATATGTAAGTTCACTTCCCACCTCTTTTCGGCTCTTTGAACGTTTTGATAATTGATTGCATTGTTAAAAACTCTCCGCCCGTAAGTTCGAGTAATATTTTTTCAAGCAGCTCGGTCTGCTCGTTCGTCATATATTTCATCCCGAGTTTATATCCGTCCACGACATAGACACCTCCTCCATACTTTCCCGTCTTCGTATAAATCGGGTAAGACAAGGAAAGCTCCATAACGTCTTGCCGAATCGTCCATTCGCATACGCCGAATTCAAATGCAAGATTTTCTACTTTTTCGAATCTTCTCTTGCATAGAATTGCCAATATCGCCATCCTGCGTTCGGTCGCTTTCACTCGTCTCACCTCCTTTACCGTCAACGGCTGTATTCTGCGTTTTAATCCGTGGGGTTTTACCACGAATTAAAAATTTAGCATCAAATTTATTCGACTTTTTTCGGGCATAAAAAAAGCCCCCGCAAGCGTTGGCTAAATC
>JAIDOO010000362.1 GCA_029063275.1 Clostridia bacterium | reverse complement strand
TAATTATACAAAGTATATTTTATCATAATACTTTTGTTTTGAAAAGCGTTTTACCGTAAGGTTAATCAATTTACTTTTGTTTTTTTTTGTTTTATAATGTTAAAAAAGTTTTTGAGGATAATTTGTATGCCGCAGGACGCTTTTACAATTTCATACGTTGCTAAAGAGCTGAAAGACAGGCTTATCCACGGCAAAATTTCGCGTATAGTACAGCCTGCGCGCGAAGAGCTTACGTTTATTATATACACACAAAAAGGCAACATTAAACTCGACGCCTGCCTTTCGGCGCGCGGGGCAAGGCTCAGCCTTTCCGACGACGAAAAGCCCGTGCCTCAGGTTGCGCCCAATTTTTGTATGCTTTTGAGAAAGCATCTGCAAAACGCGGAAATACTCGACGTAGTCCAACCCGCATTCGAAAGAATAATCTACTTCGATTTAAAATGCGTATCCGATTTTTCGTCATCGGTTATGAGGCTGTACTTTGAAATTATGGGCAAGTACTCGAACGCCGTCCTTTGCGGCGAAAACGGAACAATCGTAGGCGCGCTTAAAACCACTTCTATCGGCAACGATACCAAGCGGCTGATTTTGGGAGGCGTAAAATACGCCCTGCCCGAGCCGCAGGACAAGGTTATGCCTGATGATATTTCCGCATTGAAGCAGGTTTTGAAAACCGAGGGCGACAAGGCTAAAATCATTGCGGACAGGGTTACGGGAATATCCTACGCCACCGCCGCAGAAGCGGTCGCAAGCCTCGGCGAAAGCCTTACCGCCGAACAGCTTTACGGCTATTTGTTTAAACAAAAGCCCGACCCTTGCGTAACCTTTTTAAACGGCGAGCCGACGGATTTCAAGGTGCGCTCGTGCTCGCGTGAACAAGTGCGCTATCCAGCAATTTTGCAGGCTCAGGCGGCGTACTACTCTTACGTTTATAAAAAGCAGACCTTTCAGTCGGCAAAGACGAAAGCCGAAAGCGCGCTTAACGCACAGATTAAAAAGATTGAAAAACGGCTTGCGGAAATACACTCCAAGCTCACAGAATGCGAGGGCGCGGAAAAAATCAAGCTGAAAGGCGAGCTGATAACCGCCAATATCTACGCAATAGAGCGCGGCGCGAAAACGCTGGAATGCGTAAACTATTACGACCCCGAGGGCGGCAAAATAAAAATAGAACTTGACCCTACCCTCACCCCGCCGCAGAACGCGCAGAAGTATTATAAAAAATACGCGAAGTTAAAGCGCACCCTTTTAAGCGTCGGCGAACAGAAAGCGCAGGCTGAAAAAAAGCTTGACTATCTGTATTCCATTTCCGCGCATCTGACCGCCGCGGAAGAGCTATGCGACCTGGAAGAAATTTCAGAAGAGCTGATACAGCTCAGATTTGTCAAGGCGGTAAAAGTCAAAAACAAAAAGGCGGCTATCACCCCTTACCGCGTATTCGAATACGACGGCTTCAAAATTATCGCAGGGCGCAACAACCTGCAAAACGAGCGTCTGACAAAGTCGCTTGCCCAGGACGATATCTGGCTTCACACGCAAAAGTACCACTCTTCGCACGTGGCAATTATCGCCGACGGGCGGAACGTTCCCGACGGCGTAATAAAAACTGCGGCGGAAATTTGCGCCTGGTACTCGGACGGACGCGAGGGGGCGAAGATACCGGTGGATTACACAAAAAAGAAGTTTGTGAAAAAACCGCCCAAAACAGACGCGGGCTTTGTAATTTACACAGACTACAAAACCGCGCTCGCCCTCCCCGACGCGCACAGAGAACTTTTAAAGGAGGACTTATGAAAAAGAAAGAGGAAAAACCCGTAATTCCGTACACGGGCAAAGCCTATGCCTATGTTGCCATAGGTCTTGCCGCAGCGGCGTTTGTTACGTTTATTTTATCGCTTGTTTTTGCGGCGGCGGGGATTTATCTTTTAATCGCCTCCGTCCTTCTTGCACTGGGCGCGCTGTCCTTTGCAAATATCCAGAAAAAGAAAAACAGCTTTAAAAATCTTAAAATTATTATTATCTGCTCATACGTTACCCTCGCTCTGCCAGTCGCGCTTTTTATCGGCGGAATAATCTGGTCGGCTGTTTGAACAGGACAGGTATAAAAACCGTAAAAATTTACCATTATTATTATAAATGGACAAGATTTGCGGAGCGGTACTCGACAAAATCAACAGTTTAAGCCCCTCGGGGCGGTACGTGGTTATTGCCGAGGACGAATTTTATGATTGTTTTCCCGACGGCGACGAGAGCGGCGAACGGCTTGACAGGGCTTTGACCCTTTTGAAAGATGGCGGCTATATCGACGTCAAATACTCGCGCGGCGACCTGTTTTGCATTGCGCCCTTAAAAGAT
>JAIDOO010000361.1 GCA_029063275.1 Clostridia bacterium | reverse complement strand
GATACGGACTTAAATTATATGGATAAAATTAATTTATTGCAATCGATTATAGATAAAAGCAAAAACGCCGTCTTTTTCGGCGGGGCGGGCGTCAGCACCGAAAGCGGTATTCCCGACTTCCGCTCGCAGGACGGCTTGTATAATATGAAGTACGCTTACCCGCCCGAGCAGATAGTTTCGCATACCTTTTTCAAATTACGCACCGGCGGTTTTTTTGATTTTTACCGTGATAAAATGGTCTATCCTTCCGCAAAACCGAACCCCGCCCATATATTTTTGGCAAAAATGGAGGATAAGGGGAAGTTAAAGGCGGTAATAACGCAGAACATAGACGGACTGCATCAGGCGGCGGGCAGTAAAAACGTTTTCGAACTGCACGGCAGTGTTTTAAGAAATTACTGTACCCGTTGCGGCAAATTTTATTCCGTTGAATTCATAAAAAGCGGCGAGGGCGTACCGCTATGCGCCTGCGGCGGTATAATAAAACCCGACGTTGTATTGTATGAAGAGGGTCTTGACGATAAAACGGTGAACGGCGCGATTTCCGCAATTGCCGCCGCCGATACCTTAATTATCGGCGGAACCTCGCTCGCCGTCTATCCTGCGGCGGGATTTATAGATTATTTCCGCGGCGAACACCTTGTTGTGATAAACAAATCGCCCACGCCTGCGGATTTTCACGCCGAGTTGGTGATAAACGAGCCTATCGGCGAAACCTTTTCAAAGCTTAAAATTTAAGCCTTTTCCGCTTTTCCATAGGTTGGCTTTACTGGAAAAATCTTTGTATTGCGCCAGCGTTCGGCTTTTGTTATAATTGCCTTGTAAGGAGAGGTAATTATGAAAAGATTTAAAAATTTAGCGGCAATCGGTTTAGCGTCTGCCCTGACTTTATCTTCCGCAGCGGTGCTTGCCGGCTGTGCGGACAAGAACAATGAACCCGACAGGGAAGAGGTTGATGTCGTTCAGCCTGAACCCGGACCCGACACGCCCGATACGGAGTTGCCCGAACAGCCTTCGCCCGAAGTTCCGCCCGAAATTGTTTTGCCGGAGGAGCCCGAGCCCGAAGAGCCCGTTCCCACGGTAAACACAGCTTCGTACATACTACTCACCGCCGACGGCGTAAATATCCGTTCGGGGGCGGGTACCGGTTATACGGTAAAGGGTACGGCTGAAAAATCGACGATGTACGCGCTTGACGGCACGTCGGGCAGTTGGTATCGGACAGGTTACAAAAATTCCACGGCATATCTTTCTACAAAGTACTGCAACGTCGTTGAAATGGAGGCTAGCGGTAACGAGCTTATCGAGGCGGTTATCGCGGAGGGAACAAAGCTTCTCGGTACGCCCTATGTCACGGCGCGGCAAGATACCACAACGGCAACGGCGCGCTTGCAAGCAATTTCAGCATAAACGCATTCGACTGTTCTTCGCTTATGCAGTACATATTCTACAAGGGCGCGGGGGTCAACTTGCAGGTTACAAGCCGAACCCAGTCGTTGCAGGGTGAAACGGTTTCCAAGGCGAAATTGCAGAGGGGGGATTTGATGTTCTTCACCAATGCGTCCCGCTATAATTACTCGGGAATCGAGCGCATAGGGCACGTTGCCCTGTATCTCGGCGACAACTGGATTTTGCACACCGCTTCGGACTATGCGAAAATCGAACAGATTTCTTCAACGAGATGGAGTTACTTTATAAAAGCCCAAAGAATGATTTAAAAAACAGCGGTGCGCGTAAGAAATACGCGCACCGCATAAATTTTATTTTTTATTCGGCAACTTCGTTTGCGGTATTTTGTGCTTTTTTCTGCGCGGCGGCGGTTATACATGTGATAATTGCGGAAGCGAGTATCACAGCGCCGATTACGCAGTTGACAGAATATGCGGGAACGGTTACCGCCATAGGAATATTCCCGATAAGGAGCAGGGTCGTTGTGAGCAATTCAAATACGGCGATAGAAATATAAACGCCTTTCGGCGCAAATCCTTTGCTGAGTTTAGCCAAAACGCATATGCCCAGAGCCGACGTTACGGCGCTGAAAATCCCCGCGCCCACCGCCGTGGGAATGAACAGGAAAACCAAAATTATCGCATATGAAAGACCGTTGCTTGAATTCGGGTCCGAGGCTGGCTGGGGCGCCGTAATGCAAACCGCGCATACAACAGCTATAAATACCAAGCTCAGCATTGCCGAAATACCCGTTACGGTATTCAATTTTCGAGATGTTTTATTGATCATCTGTTTTGTCCTCCGCGTCGGAAACCTTGCCAGTAATAAAATCGCCCTTGGGGGGAGGAGGATTTTCCTTGCGCTCTTTCTTTTCCTGCAACTGCTTGAAAAGCACCATCAGCGCGCCGAAAACTATCGCAACGCCGACTGTGGCAAGACCCCACTGCCAGCCGAAGTAAACGAAAATGAATATCGCAACCGCCGCAAACAGCACGGCGATGACGCAGCAAATTATCCTGAGTATCTTATACATAATTATATAA
>JAIDOO010000360.1 GCA_029063275.1 Clostridia bacterium | reverse complement strand
CGTCGGCAATAACCGCGCCGTCTTTAAAGGTATTTGAATTTATAAAATTGACGGTAGATTCGGGAGGCAGGGCGATAAAAACCGCGTCAAAATTTTCAAAGGTTTGCGCCGTTCCGTCTATTATTGAGTGGTTAAAAGCGTATTCAAGAGCCGCCTTAGAACGGTTCCAGCCGTAAACGGTGTGTCCCGCTCTTTTAAGCGCAAGGCACATCGAACCGCCTATTATACCCATTCCCGCCACGCAGATTTCCATAAATACTCCTCCGTTATATCGGAAAGATTATACCACAGACTTTTAAATTAGACAATTAAATTATAACTTGGTTTTATTGACTTTCACAAAACTTTAATCTATAATATTTGAGAATAAGTAAAAATTTATTTAATTGAAGGAGTTTAAGCACAATGAACAAAATGTCCGTAAAGGATCTGAAAGAGCTCAAAGGCAAAAAGGTGCTGGTGCGTTGCGATTTTAACGTACCTATGAAGGACGGCGTTATCACCGACGAAAACAGAATACAGGGCGCACTTCCCACCATTAAATATCTTTTGGAGCACGGCGCAAAGGTAACCCTTTGCTCGCACATGGGCAAACCTCACTCCATTTTTTCAAGCGAAGTGAAGCTGAATAAAAAGGATCAGAAAAAGGTTGACGCGGGCGAAACCACTAAGGAAGCCGTTATCGAAAAGGCTAAACGCGACGAGCCCAAAAAGCTTACCCTTGCACCCGTTGCAAAAAGACTTGCCGAACTTTTAAACGGCAAAGTAGTGTTCGCAAACGACGTAATCGGTCCCGACGCTAAGCAAAAACGCGACGGTCTTAAAGAGGGCGAAGCTGTGCTTTTGGAAAACCTGCGCTTCCACTGGGAAGAAGAGAAAAAGGACGAAGATTTCTGCAAAGCGCTTGCTTACGACGCGGATATTTACGTAAACGACGCTTTCGGCACAGCTCACCGTTCGCACGCCTCCACCGCCGCTATCGTAGAATACGGCATTATCAAAACCGCGGTTTGCGGATTCCTTATCGAAAAAGAACTGGAAGTTATGGCTGATACGCTTGAAACCCCCAAGCGCCCCTTCGTTGCCATTTTGGGCGGTG
>JAIDOO010000036.1 GCA_029063275.1 Clostridia bacterium | reverse complement strand
AATGGGCGCGCCGCCGAATTTTTTGTGCCAAAAGCTTGACAAAGAAATGTAAATAGTTTATAATAAAACATATGTTGCAAAACATAAGTTTTAAATATGGGAGCAGTTTATGCCGCCAAAAGCAAAATTCGAAAAGGACGAAATAATTTTCGCCGCGTTAGAAATAGTCAAAGAACAGGGTATGTCTGCGCTTACGGCAAGGGCGCTCGGTCAAAAACTGGGCAGTTCGCCAAGACCGATATTTACTGTTTTTCAGAGTATGGAAGAAGTGCAGGCGGAGGTTGTTGTCAGAGCGAAAGCCGTTTATGCCGAATACGTTGCAAGGGGGCTTAGTTCGGAGATAGCGTTTAAAGGCGTGGGCACGCAGTATATTCTTTTTGCCTTAAACGAGCCTAAGCTTTTTCAATTGCTGTTTATGTCCGAACAGAAGACCCAACTGAATATTTCTAATGTTTTGCCTGTAATCGAAGAGCATTACGAAGAAATTTTATCTTCAATACAAAAAGGATATTCGGTTAAAGTCGAAAACGCGGAAAGAATTTACCGCCATTTATGGATTTATACACATGGCATAGCTACGCTGTGCGCAACTAAAACCTGTCTGTTTACGGGCGAAGAAATAAGTGCTATGTTGACGGACGTGTTTATAAGTCTTATAACTAAAATTAAGAGGGAAGAAAATGATTGAAGTTAAAAACGTTAAAAAAGTTTACGGAAAAGGCGAAGGTTTAAACGAGGTTTTAAAAGGCGTAAGTCTTGAAATCGAGGACGGGAGTTGTTCTGTAATTTTAGGTGCGTCGGGTTCGGGCAAATCAACCCTATTAAACGTAATGTCGGGTCTTGAAAGTCCAAGCGAAGGACAGGTCATTTACGACGGTTGCGATATTTCGGGATTTACCGAAAAAGAGCTTACTGCATTCAGAAAAAACAAGGTCGGTTTCATATTTCAGCAATATTATCTGTTGCCGAATTTGAGCGTTGAAAAAAACGTCAAAATGGGCGCGGATTTAGTCGGTAATAAGGACTACGGCGAAATAATCGAAGCTGTCGGTTTGGGAGAAAAAAGAAACAAATTCCCCGCTGTACTTTCGGGAGGAGAGCAACAGAGGGTAGCTATTGCAAGGGCTTTGGCAAAAAAACCGTCGGTTTTATTTTTGGACGAGCCTACAGGCGCGCTTGACGAAAAAACGGGGCGCGGAGTTTTGGACTTCATTTTAAAGCTTCAAAAGCAGTTGAATTTTACAATGGTTATGGTTACGCACAATCAGAACATTTCCCAAACGGCAAATAAAGTATTTAAAATGAACAGCGGTCTAATTGAAAACGTTTACACTAACGACGTAATAAAAACCGCTTACGAAATTGATTGGTGAGTTATGGTTATCAGCTTAAAAGACGGTTTTAAATTCATAGGAATAATTATAATTGCCTTTTGCGCGGTTTTTGTCTGTACGATGTTTTTAAATTATCAATTGGATTTAGTTAAAGTAGAGCAATTGATAACGTCGAGTGAAAGTATGATTTTTTACAACGCGCAGGTTTCAACATCGAAGGTGGTGAGCGGCGTCAGCGGCGGTTGTCTAGGCGTAACGTCGCTTATTATGCTGGCTTTTTACGTAAAGCATTACATAGATACACACAAAAAGCATTTGGGTATACTCAAAGCGCTTGGATACTCGGATTTTAAAATTGCAAAGCATTTCTGGGTGTTCGGAATGAGCGTTTTATGCGGCGCGCTTGCGGGTTACGCTTTGGCTTTTGCCGTTATGCCCGCGTTTTATGAGGTGCAGAACGCAGACGGACTGTTGCCGGACGTAACGTTGAGATTTCATATTACGATTTTTATTTATCTTGTTATTTTGCCCGCAGTTGTTTTTGCGTTATTTGCAATAGTTTATGCATTACTTAAATTAAGACAGCCGGCTCTTAATATGATAAAAGAAACGCCTTTTTGCGGTAAAGTAAAAAATCCGAATGATAAAAATAGCGAAAGACCTTTTTTAAGGGAACTTAAATTCAGCAACTTAAAAAGTAAAAAGGTACTTGTGTTTTTTATAATTTTTTCCGCCTTTTGTTTTTCGGCAATGGTTCAGATGTCGGTTGGGTTGAGAGATTTTTCAGGCACAATGATGGTGGTAATCGTTATGCTTATGGGCTTCGTACTCGCGTTTACCATGCTGTTCTTATCACTTTCAACAGTCGTTAACGGAAACACGAAAACAATAGCGATGATGCGCGTTTTCGGTTATTCGGATAAAGAATGCCGCAGGGCGCTATTAAACGTTTACCGTCCTATGGCGTTGATCGGCTTTGTTCTCGGAACTGTTTATCAATATGCGCTTTTGAAAATTATGGTCGAAATCGTGTTCAAAGATATGGCGGGTTTGGCGGAGTATAAATTCGATTATATCGCAATGTTGATTACTTTCGCCGTATTTGCCGTTGCGTACGAATTAACCGTTTATCTGTATTCTTTAAGAATAAAAAATTTGTTGATAAAGGAAGTTATGATTTAGCGCATAAGCCTTGACTTGTCTGTTTTTTGGGGTTATAATACATTCAAGAGAGGCTAAAATGATTTGTTGGTACTGTAAAAATTTAATCTCCGACAATACTCAGGTTTGTCCGTGTTGCGGCGTAGCCGTGGTTAATCCCGTGAACGAAGAGTTTATACAGAACGGTTACGTTAATCCTTACGAACAATATTACCGTAACTACCAGTTGCCGCAAATGCCGCCGCAGGTAAATAACGGATTTGCGGGGCAGTATTATCAGAATATGGGAGGTCTGCAGGCACCGCAATTTCCCGCCGTGCAGGCTATGCCTATGCAAAATCCGTTTGCACCTTATCAGGTGGTAGGAGTGATTTATCCGCAACCTCGTCAAACGGAAGAACATCGCGTTTGGGTCAGACCGCAAGAGGGAGAAAAACCGGAAATCGAGGACGTAGTCAAGGACGAGCCGGTTTTGGTTCTCGACCAGTCTGAATTGGGAGGAAATTACAACGCGCAAACAGCGCCCGACGTTAATGAAACCCAAAAGGCGGAAGCCAAAAATGCAGAAAAGACAACGGAGTTTGCCGAACCTAAAAAGAAAAACGTTCTTGCAGTAGTCGGATTTATATTTGCATTTATTTTGCCGCTAATCGGTCTAATTCTCAGCTGTGTAGCTTTATCGCGCGCAGAAACAAAAAATTATGATAAATGCGGACTTTCCATCGCGGGCGTAGTAATCAGTATAATTATGGCTATCGTTTATCCCGCACTTATGTATATATTCAGCGAGCCTTTGCTCACTATGTTAGGGTTTTAACAGCGGAGGGCGTATATGAAAAACGCTTCAAAGAAGCCCTTGCACAAAATTGCGGTTATTGCAGTCGTTTCTTCTTTTTTGGCTTTTTGTTTTGCGTTGACCGCCTGCGTATGGGACCCCTCCAACTATTATTTTAAAATCGAAGACTTGGACTGAGTAGTAAGTATCGAATTGATAAATTACGACAATCCCGAACAAAAAAGTTTTAGTTCCTGGGTTCCCGATCACACGTCTGAATTGCAATCGTTTGACTTTTTAAA
>JAIDOO010000359.1 GCA_029063275.1 Clostridia bacterium | reverse complement strand
ATATAATTTAAAAAAGACTTAATATCTAAGGAGTAAATATGTCAAGAAAACCTTTTATTGCGGGCAACTGGAAAATGAATATGACGGTTGCTACCGGTACAAAACTTATTACAGACCTTAAACCGTTGGTAAAAGAGGCAAAGTGCGATATATGCCTTTGCGTGCCCGCGATTTTAATCCCCGCTATGACAAAAGCCGCAAAGGGCTCGAGAATTAAAATAGGCGCGCAGAACGTGCATTTTGCCGACCACGGCGCATTCACTGGCGAAATTTCCGCCGATATGCTGAAAGACTACGGAGTTAAATTCGTAATTATCGGACACAGCGAAAGAAGGCAGTACTTCGGTGAGAACAACGACACCGTTAACCAGCGCACTTTAACCGCGCTTAAAAACGAGCTTACCCCCATCGTCTGCATAGGCGAAACCCTTTCCGAACGCGCGGCGGGCGAGACCGAAGCGGTAATTTCCCGTCAGCTCGAATTCGGTCTGCACGGCGTTGAAGACGTTAAGCAGGTTGTTATAGCTTACGAGCCTGTCTGGGCTATCGGTACGGGTCAGACCGCAACCGACGAGCAGGCGCAGGAAACAATTAAGTTTATAAGAAAGAAGCTTGGAAAAATGTTCTGCGTAAAGGACGCTAACAGAGTCAGAATACTTTACGGCGGCAGTATGAACGCGGGCAACTGCAAGGGTTTAATGGCTCAGCCCGATATCGACGGCGGTCTTATCGGCGGCGCGTCGCTAAAGACGGATTTTGCAACAATAGTCAATTTTGATAAATAAAGAGGTCAATATGAAAAAGACACCCTATGCAATAATCATAATGGACGGCTACGGCATAGCGCCTGCGGGCGAGGGCAACGCCATTACGTTAAGCGGAAGTAAAAACGTAAACGCACTTATTAACAACTACCCCTCTTCCACGCTCGGAGCAAGCGGTATGTGCGTGGGGCTTCCCGACGGTCAGATGGGAAACAGCGAAGTCGGACACCTGAATATGGGCGCGGGACGAATCGTGTATCAGGATCTGACAAAGATTACAAAGGCAATTGCCGACGGCGACTTTTTTGAAAATCCCGCCCTTATCAAGGCGATGGACAACGCAAAGATTAACGGCAAAAAACTGCACCTTTACGGACTTTTATCCGACGGCGGCGTTCATAGCCACATCACCCACCTTTACGCCCTTTTGAAAATGGCGGCACAGCGCGGACTTAAAGACGTTTTTGTCCACTGCTTTATGGACGGCAGGGACACGGCGCCTACTTCGGGAGTGGAATTTGTAAAGAGCCTTAAAGCCGAAATGCAAAAAATCGGTTGCGGCAAGGTTGCTTCCGTCTGCGGCAGATACTACGCAATGGATAGAGACAACAACTGGGACAGACTTGAAAAGGCTTACGATATGCTGACTTTAGGCAACGGTTTGCAATGCGCCGACGCCGTTAAAGCAGTTGAAGAAAGCTATGCGCAGGGCACGACCGACGAATTTATAAAGCCCACAAACGTTTACGAAAACGACAAACCTTTGGGGCTTATCGAAAAGGGCGACAGCATAATCTGCTTCAACTTCCGCCCCGACCGCTCGCGCCAGATTACGCGCGCTTTCACCGAAAAGGATTTTATCGTTTCCAAAGGCACCGCGTTTGAGAGAAAGACGGGCTTTATAGATCCCGTTTATATCTGCTTCACAGTATACGACGCAACTCTTGAAAATACGGAAATCGCATTCAAAAAGACTTCGCTTGACAATACCCTCGGCGAATACCTTTCAAAGCTGGGCAAAATACAGCTCCGCATTGCCGAAACCGAAA
Organism: Clostridia bacterium; assembly: GCA_029063275.1. Lineage (GTDB taxonomy): Bacteria > Bacillota > Clostridia > Christensenellales > Borkfalkiaceae > Coproplasma. The sequence goes on along the minus strand of JAIDOO010000359.1, from coordinate 571 downwards.
AATACGCGCACGTAACATTTTTCTTCAACGGCGGAATCGAAGCTCCCAATAAGGGCGAACAGCGCGATCTGATCCCCTCACCTAAGGTTGCAACTTACGACTTAAAGCCCGAAATGAGCGCATACGAGGTTACCGACAAGGTTTTGGAAGAGCTTGACAGCGGCAAATTCGACGTGATGATTTTGAATTTTGCCAACTGCGATATGGTAGGTCATACGGGAATTATCCCTGCGGTAGTAAAAGCGGTGAACACCGTTGACGAGTGCGTTAAAAAGGTTTGCGATAAAATTTTGGAAATGGGCGGCGCGGCGCTTCTTACCGCCGACCACGGCAACGCCGACAAACTTATTTCCGATGACGGCTCGCCCTTTACTGCGCATACCACAAACCCCGTGCCCGTAGTGCTTGTATCCGATAAATATAAAAATGCTAAGCTTCGCACAGACGGCGTGCTTGCCGACCTCGCCCCCACTCTTTTAACCGTAATGGGACTTCCCGTTCCCAAAGAGATGACAGGCACAAGCTTGATAAAGTAAATAAATACAGTGAAAGCGGCGGCGCAAAATTGCGC
>JAIDOO010000358.1 GCA_029063275.1 Clostridia bacterium | reverse complement strand
GTTTGATTTTTTTTTTATTCAAAATCCCATTAAAAGCTATTTTTTGTTGGGCGCCGCGCTATACGGCGCGGCGGCAGGTTAAGGCGGTGGTAAGGAGGACTTTTATGAAAATTAATAAGAGGAATATTTTAACGGTAATTTTATCCGCGCTGTGCGCAGTTTTATTGGCTTGTTCGGTTTGTACTTTGAGCGGGCTATCGTCGCGTGCGCAGACGAGTGGTAATTTGACCGGCGCCGGAAACGTTATAGTTGACGAGCTTACTTTGACTGGCTATAACTCGTCAAACGGTAAGGTTTTTAGTTATAATAATCTTTCCAAACTTTATAGCGCCCTGACGGGAGTAAACGGCGCGACTTTGCAGACAGTTGCAAATAGTGTTACGGGTACCGATGTTAGTTATGGAACATCTACCACAACGTCTAGCGGTGCGGTAACTATCCCCAAATATGTTTCAGCTAAAGATTTATATAATTTGAATAATAAAAAAAATATTTTGGTAGATTTCGGCGGACAGCAATGGACCGTTACTTTTCTTACACGCGATTTTAACGGCGACGTAATTGCAACGCTTTGGCTTGCTGATGCTTACAAAAATTCAAACGGACAATATAGTCGTAGTCCGTACAGCTGGTATACTTCTACAAATACCAGCATTTTAAATAGCAATACTACTTCGGCAAGTGCCACAACTTACCTTTCAAATATGTATTCTTCAAGTTATATGAGAGTAAAAACTCTCAATGGAGGTGCCGTAAACGGTGCGGCAACTAAGTACGCTTGGAATACAAACAGCGCCTCGGTATCATCAACGTTGAATACGGCAGTTTCAGAGTCGGATAGAATAGCCAGCGATTGGGCTATTTTTACGCTTGATAACTCCGCTCTTAATAATACTACATATAACACCGCCTACACCGATAAGATGAATAAATCTTTGGTGGACTTTATAGATACTCCTTCACAGTTAAAGTATTCGTATTATCTGGATTTTAACTACCAGATAAAAGATGTGAGTGGAAGTTCTGTCAACAGCTATCAGCCCAATGAAGCTTTAAATAAAGACATTGACGGCTTAATTACCGGCAATACAAGTTCAAACACTATCCAGACAGGTAACTCAAATAAGGCGCAAGCCGGTATATGGAATAACGCGTATGTAGCGTCTGTAGCAAACACAAATTATACGGCAGGCGTTGGTTATAATGATTGGGGTCATGACCGGATTTGGTTGCCTAGTATGTCGGAAACCGGTGCGGTTAATTCAATAACTACACAAGGCTTGTGGCAGGTTGCTTATGCTTCAGGAAGTCAAACCGGACAACTAAATTTTATGAGTGGTAATACTACAGCCCCGACCGGTATATCATGGTATCAGAGTAATCAAACTGTAATTAACTCTTATGAATACATTTGGCTTCGTTCAAGTTACTGTGGTTATGTTGCTCTTCCAAATTGTATTTCGTCAGCCGGTGCTAGTATCAATTTATTGGATGCGCGCACTTTGGGGGTACGTCCTGCGCTTCACCTGAATCTTACCCAAGCCGAAAAATCAAGCGTTATGGATTTGCCTGCGAACGTTACAGACGTTTACACGGGTGCGGTGCAAAGCTTATCTACTTTGACAGCAAAGCCCGATTGGTATATCAGCGAACTTTTTTCCGATACAACACAGATTTCTGTTACATACAATCCTTCTTCGGTAATCAACGCCGGAACGTATACGGCTACGGTTGAAATTTTATCGTCTTGCCCCGTAGTTTGGTCGGATTATGAGACAAACACTTCGTCAACGCGAACGTTTACTTTTACTATAACTAAAAAGCCAATAGCCTATACACTATCGCAGCCAAGTGGCTTGACCTATGACGGAACAACGTCGGGAGTAGTAACACCTTCGTACACGGGAGTTATTGCAGCGGACACAGGTCAGCCAACCGGACCTGATTTGGCAATCTATTACAAGAGTGCGGACGGCTACGGCTACGGCACGGGCACAGACGATGACAGTGGAAAGGGTTTGGGCAGTCTGACCGCGCCGACTTTGGCTGGGCAATACACTGCAACTGCGGTTGACTTAAATTCAGCCACAAGCAACTACACAATGTCCGGCAGTCCTGTCAATTTTGAAATTAAACCCAAGGGTTTAAACCTGATTAGCGTAGGTACGGCAACCAAAGTATACAACGGTAGTGCTCAGATTTTTCAGTTGACGGGCAGTTTTAACGCTTCGGAAATGGATATAGTCCGCACGGGATATACTCTTGACAGCAACAACGGGTATTCGGACGGAGTGCAGTGGGACCCCGTAAACAACCGCATAACTGCGCAAAATGCAGGTAAGTACGATTTTTCGTTCACGCTTAAAGATACGCGTAATACCTGTTGGCTTCCATATCCTTCTACAGGTGCGGCATACGATGTGGCGGTAAAGCCTGTCAATCTTGAAATAACGCAGTTTGATGTAAGTAACAATATTTCGCTCGATTCAACTTTGACTACAGGAAATACGGGAACGCAATGGGGCTTGGGCGAGCCGGGAAAAATAGTTTTAAGCGTTAGCGCACTTGGTACAGACAGTGTTACGCTGTATATAGACTATTGCTCGGCAAGCGATTTGAATACGCCTTACAGAGCAGGAACGGACGACAGTACGCTGTCGCTTGATACTTCGCAAATAGTCAATGTTGATAATTACGTTTTGCGTGCAAGATTGCAAACGAACAGCGACAGTAACTATTCTGCAGATAATGCAAACTATACAATTCCAAACGATTACTGGACTTTCAATTTCAATATCGGCGCAGGAGCGGCGAATGTAAAACTTAACTGGACTTATACGGTAGGCGGCGGAATACCGACACCGTTATTCGACGCATCTGGATTAAACCAAGTTAAGCTCGAATACAACGGTCAGGCTTACGACTTGGCGGCAACGGTAGACAGCTCGACATCTTATGCCAGACTTGATACTGCGGCGCATACCGGCTACGTCAACGGACTTTACACTGCGCGAAAAGACGGTTCTGCGTGCGATAGGATAGCTGTTGGAACATACGTTACGCGAATAGCTCTCGTAGTTGACTCCGACCACGAGTTTGACGCCGCTCATAGGTTCACGGCAAACGACGGCACACACGGCTGGGTTGAAATCGAGTGGACAATCGACAAATGCGAGCTTGATTTAACCAACGCAGAATGGGAGTACTCTTACGACCTCAATACTTGGTATAGCTTTAATAATGACGGAGATCCCGAGTATGACGCGGGCGGCGTATATGTAAGAATTAATGAAAGCTATCTTAACGGTTTGGGGCTTGACAGCACAGACCCCGATTCGGTTGCGATTTCTTACAACAACGGCAGTTACGACAGCCAGAATTACGCCTGGTTTATGGAGCCCAAGGGAGTAGGTTATTACGCTTATGCGGAAGTTACCGTAATCGACGATAACTACACGACCGTTTCGGGTACAAATATCCAGAATATACAGCGTCAGTTTGAAATAACAGCGCAAAAGATAACCGTAACGTGGAGTTCGACGGGACTTTCGTTCCCGACTCTTGACGGCACAAGCGATACTTACGGTATCTCTAAAGCTGTGGATAAAAACGGCAACGACTGTTCAAGTTTGTTTACTTACGAGTTTACCTTCACCGATACGGCAGGAACGCTTTACGGTCCTATGACCCTTGCGGACGCACAGACTTTCTTTGCGGCGAACGCAAGTAATACCAACGTATACTCAGGCACGGTAACGGCGGTTCTCACAAACGCAAACGATTACGTGTTCAACGGTGCCGATAATCATACGTTCAACGTCGGCAAGAGCTTGCCCACAATACTTGTAACCGTTACGGGTAGCGGCAGCCAATATAAAAACGTATCGTTCGGTTTTGCGGCTACGTTTAACAATACTTCTTACGCGCAATATCTGAATGTGTCCGTTTACGACTACAACGATTATTATAACGGAGGCGCCGCGCTTATAACCAAACTTGGCAGTGAGGCTACCGATATAGAATTGTTCCTCAACGGACAGAATGCGGGTAAATATGTTATCGAAGTTGTTGCTGTCCCCGGTTCAACGGCGTCAAGCTTTGTGATCAGACCCGACGTAGTCGATTTTGATATTGTGAAGTGTGAGGTGGTTGCACCTACCGTGGCAAACGCCGACCAAATAATTTATAAAGCCTCGGACTACTCAATTTTGGATTATTTATCCGGCTTTGACCCCGCTTTAATGGAATTAGACGCCCAGCACAGCGATGTAACGGGTAAAACGGCGAAGGATTATACGGTAACGATTAACCTTTTAGATAAAAATAATTACGTTTTCGTTTATCCTGCAAGCAGTGCAAGTCCGTCTAAAGTGCTTTTGAAAGCGGTTTTGACCGACGGAACAACGGCTTCAACGAATGCAACGATTTCGGCGGACGGATCGTCGGTGGATATCGGTTGGACGATACAAAAGTTTGTAATCACTGACGATATGTTCAGTTCAACAACAGGCGTGCTTAATCTGCCCGCCCAGTTTAACGATATTCTTGCAAATGAAATGTTGCAGGTTGGATATCAGTATTATACCGACAAAACGAGCAGTGAAACTATTACCGAGCTGAAACCCGGCGAAACATATTACGTTGTCGCAAGTCTTGGCGGCGAGTGTGCAAGTAACTTTGTGTTTGACAATCCCAGCCTTACTTCGGAAACGACTTCACAAAGGGTTACATTTAAAACTCAGCAATCAGGCTTCGGTGCCGTTCTGGGCAAAATGGGCGAATTTTTGAAAGGTACGTGGTTAGGTTTGCCTATATGGGCGTGGCTTGTGATAGGTCTTGCAGTACTTATACTGTTGATAATAATCATAGTGGTTGCATGCAAGCGCAGGAAATCCAAGGAAGAACGCGCGGAGGCGAAAGCCCGCAAAGAGGAAGAACGGCAATTACAGCGTGAAAAGCTCGAAGCGGAGCGCGAGCTTGCGAAAGCAAAACAGGAAGCCGAGCTTGAAAAAATACGCGCACAGGCAGGACTTGCGGCGGGAGCGGGTATGGCGGGAGTTGCTATGCAACAGTCTCAACCCCAGCCTCAGCAAATGCAACAGCCCGTTCAGACGGCACATCAATCTCAACCTCAAACCGTTCAGTACGCATCCGACTCTTCTGCGCTTGCCGAAATAAGAGCGGAGCTTGCGGAAATACGTGCAAGGCAAAATGCGGTAGCGGGTTATGCGCAACCGCCTATGCAACAGACGCCTATGCAGTATATGAACGACCCCGTTGCGGCGGCGGAGCTTATCAGGCTTAAAGCCGAAAACGAGGCTCATCTGAGAGCGGAATTGGAACGCTCGCGTTCGGAAACGGAACGCGCAAGGGCTGAGGCTGAAATTGCAAAAGTCCGCGCGGAAAACAGCAGGTTTGCTCCTTTTGCGCCGCAGTACGACGCGATGAAATTCGGTATCGGCAACGATATGGAAAAAATCGGTGCGCTGGCTGTGGCAATATGGAAGAGTATGAATTCGGCACAGTCGCCTGTGGAGTTGAAATCTGCGGACCTACCGCAGATAGCGGAAGAAAGCGCAAGCGTACAGACCGCGCACGCCGTTTATCCGCCCGACTCTGTTGTAACGACAACTACTACGGTTGACACGACTAAGGGTAAGCCCATTGTCCGCAAGCGCGACGAGGACGGCAACTTCGACATAGACGGTTTTTATGACAACGCCGACTTTTAACGGCTTATAGAATCTTACGGCGGCGCGCCAATAATGGCGCGCCGCCTTTTTTTGCCTTAAAACCCAAGCTTTAATAACAAATCGGTTGACATAGCGCGGGGAAACGATTATTATATAACTTGTTGATAAATCAACGGTTAGGGATTTGTATGGAAAAAATTTTTGAAACTTTTACGGTAACCATTTTAAAAATCAATAAGCTGGTGCAGAAAATCAAACAGCGCGAAATGCGCGGTTACGGATTGCAGTGTATTCACGTTATGTGTATTTATTATCTCGAACAGCACAAAAGCGGACTTACGGCGAGCGAGCTTATGCGCCTTACATATGAGGATAAGGCGGCGATTTCGCGCGCGTTGAAAGTGTTGAAGCAGAAGGGATATATAGAGTACGACCCAAAGACCTATAACGCGGCGATTTTTCTTACCGAAGACGGCGAACGCGTGGCGCGGGAGATTGACGCGAAGGCTGAAAGAGCGGTGCAGGGCGGAAGCGCGGATATGTCCGAAGAAGAGAGAGCCTTCTTTTACAAATGCTTGCAGACTATTGCGGGAAATTTGAAGAACTATTACGAATCGATGGAATAATATTAAAGGAGCATATAAATGGCAAAACTGAAAGAACTTTGGAGCAAGCTCTGGTTCAGAGCGGTAAGTATTACGCTTGCGGTAATTATAGTTATCGCGGCGGTGTTTGGTATCACTGTGGGCTGTCTTTGGGGCGACGTGATTTCGTCCGTTTCGAGCATAAAGCACCTGCAGGCGAGAAACGACGCAAACGAAGAGGGCTCGGTGTACAGTATGAACGTCAAGGGCGGTTTTTACCTTGACAAATTCGTAAAAAACGGCGGAGCTTCGACGGACAGCGAGCTTATTAACTTTATCACAAGCAATATTACGAAAGGACTTATGAAGGTGGAAATAGGCGAATCGGACGTGAACTGTTCGGCGTTTACCGCACTGACCCCCGAAAACGACGTTTTGTTTGCGCGCAATTACGATTTTGCAAAGACCAACGTTTGCATAACGATTTGCAACAGCCCCGGTAAGGGAAGATACAAGTCCTTTTCTACCGTGGATATGAATTACATAGGTATAGATACCGAGAGCGATTTATCCGGTCTTATGGATAAAATCACCTGCTTTGCCGCGCCCTATACTCCGCTTGACGGAATGAACGAAATGGGTTTAAGCTGTGCGATATTTATGTCCTATCAGGGCGAGAATTACGACCTCAACGAAAGCGGTACCGTTGCGACCGACCAGAACGACCCGAACAAGCCCGACTTCACTTCAACCACGATGCAGAGAATGATTTTGGATTACTGTGCGACCGTGGACGAGGCGGTGGAACTCATTTCAAGCTACAATCTTCACGACTCGGCTAAATCGTCCTTTCACTATATGATTGCCGACGCGAGCGGCAAGAGCGCGATTTTGGAATGGCTCCCCGAAGAGAACGCGACCGATAAGAGCGACAATGACGGCTCGGCGCGCGTTTTAAAAGTTTTGTACAATACGGACGATATGTACAGCGGGCTTCGCGGCGGCGCGGACTTCGATTACCAGTGGATAACCAACTTTGTAGTAAACGACCACAAAAATTATTACGAGAGCAACGATGATAAAGCGGGCTGGGACAGATACCAGTATATCTATGACAACCTTAATGAAAATAACGGCGTCATAGAGGACGAAATTGCGGCTATGCAGATTTTGAAAGCGGTCGGCAGAAGAACGTGGAACGGCGGCGGTGGCGTTACCGTTCACAGCGTGGTTTACAACCTGACTGATAAAACAGTGCGTTGGGTTGCCAACGAAAATTTCGATAAACCCGGCGCGACTTACACGTACTCGTTTAAAACGGGCAAGCTTACCGCCGTTTAAGGAGCGTTATGAAAAAGACGGTCTTAGCTTTGAATTTCGTACTTTTACTTGCGATAATAGCGCTGGATATTGTATTCATTTTAAGCCCCGGCCTTGTTTTGAAAAGTATTACAAGCGCCTGCTTTGTGCTTGCGGGAATAGTAAGTACGGTATACGCGCTTAAAGCGGGCGCGGAAAAACGCTTTGTCTGCCTTATGCTTACGGGGCTTGTACTGGCAATGGCGGGGGACGTGGTAAACTACAACACTGCGGACGCATATTTTATATCGGGCACCGCGCTGTTTGCGGTTGCACACGTCTTTTACGCGGCGGCGTATTTCTGCCTCAACAAATTCCATTATACCGATTTAATAGCGGCGGCTTGCATCTTCGTGCCGTCTGCGCTGTTCATAACGCTTGCGCCAATCTTCGATTTCGGCGGCGTTTTAATGGAAATCGTCTGTGTGGTTTATGCGTTCATACTTTCGGTTATGGTCGGCAAAGCCCTTTCGAATTTGAAAATGCGCACGGCGCTCAGCGTGCTTATCGCCGTGGGGAGCGTGCTGTTCTACGTTTCGGATTTGTCGCTGCTTTTAAATATGTTCGGCAAAATCCGCACCGTGCCGAGAATACTGTGCCTTGCTACCTATTACCCCGCGCAGTTTATGCTCGCGTTTGCGATTTTCGAAAGCGCGGTTAAGGGCGTAAACACCTTTAAGGCGTTTTATTGCAGGCTTTTCCAGACGGTGTTGAAAATAGCTTTGCCCGTTCTTCCCTATAAGGATCCCGAAATCGTTTCTAAGATAGAGGACATACCCCAAACCCTTAAAAAGAACGCAAAATGCAAGCCCCTTATCGTTACCGATAAAACCATTTACGGCTTGGGACTTTGCAAGGGGCTTGAACAAAGTTTAAAATCGGCGGGGTTAAGCTACTGCGTGTTTTCCGAAGTGGTTGCCAATCCTACGACAGACAACGTTGCGGCGGCGGTAAAAACGTATAAGACGGGCGGATGCGACTGCCTGATAGCTTTCGGCGGAGGCTCGCCTATGGACTGCGCAAAGGGCGCAGGCGCGCTGATTGCAAGACCGAAAAAACAGCTTTCGGCTCTTCGCGGAATTTTAAAGGTAATCAAAAAAATACCTCTGCTAATCGCAATTCCCACCACGGCGGGAACGGGAAGCGAAACAACGCTTGCCTGCGTTATCGTGGATTCGGGAACGCGTTACAAGTACGCTGTCAACGACTTTCCGCTCATACCGTCCTACGCCGTTTTGGACGAGGAGGTTACTATGACCCTGCCCGGTTTCGTCGTATCGACGACGGGAATGGACGCGCTTACCCACGCAGTCGAAGCGTATATAGGAAAGAGCGGCAACAGGTCCACAAGAGCGGACGCGCTGGACGCGGTTAAAACGGTGTTTGAAAATCTGGAAGTATCGTTTTCGGAGGGCACGCGCGAAGCGAGAAAGAATATGCTTATCGCCTCGCACAAGGCGGGCAGAGCTTTTTCAAAGGCTTACGTCGGCTATGTTCACGCGGTAGCGCACTCGCTCGGCGGAAAATACGACACTCCCCACGGACTTGCAAACGCGGTTCTTCTTCCGATTGTATTAAGGGAATACGGAAACAGCGTACACAAAAAGCTTAAAGAAATCGCCGTTTACTGCAACCTTGCCGCAGCGGATACGCCCGCGGACGAAGCGGCTGAAAGGGTAATTTCAAAGATAGAGCAAATGAACGCAACATTTGCAATTCCTTCAAAATTCGATTTTATTAAGAAAGAAGATATAGACGGGCTTGCGGCTCACGCCGAAAAAGAGGCAAATCCGCTTTATCCCGTGCCCGTGCTTTGGGATAGGGAAAAATTAAAGCAAATATATTTAAAGGCAGGTATTTATGCAGACTGAAATCGCTGAAATAGTAGAAAAGCAGAATAAATTTTTCAAGAGCGGAAAAACGCTTAGCGTAAAGTTCAGACTTTTTTATCTCAAAAAGCTTTACTCGGCTATAAAAAATAACCTTGACGAAATTCACGAGGGGTTAAAAAAGGATTTGGGCAAAAGCCCGAGCGAAAGCTATATGTGCGAAACGGGGCTTGTGTTAAGCGAGCTTACCCATATGATAAAGCACGTTAAAAAATACTCGAAGCCCGTTCGCGTGAAAACGCCTTTGGCGCAGTTTGCTTCAAAGAGCTACCGCCTGCCCTCGCCGTACGGTACCGTGCTTGTAATGAATCCCTGGAATTATCCCTTTCTGCTTTCAATCGACCCGCTTATCGCGGCGGTTGCCGCAGGCAATACAGTCGTTTTAAAGACAAGCGCCTATTCGCCGAATACCAACGAGGCGATTAAAAAAGTAATTTCAAGCGTTTTTCCCGAGGAATACGTTGCTGTGATTTTCGGCGGCTCGCAGGTGAATAAAGTGCTGTTCGATACCAAGTTCGACTATATTTTCTTTACGGGCAGTAAGGCGGTAGGAAAAATAGTGTATGAAAGGGCGGCGGCAAATCTCACGCCCGTAACGCTTGAACTGGGCGGCAAAAGCCCCTGTATAGTCGACGAAACGGCAAATATCCCGCTTGCGGCAAAGCGCATTGTCTGGGGCAAATTTTTGAACCTCGGTCAGACCTGCGTCGCTCCCGACTATATAATGTGCTCGGAAAAAATCCATGACAAACTTATTTCCGAAATAAAAATCCAGATTAAAAAACAGTTCGGCGAAAAACCGCTTGAAAACCCCGCTTACGGAAAAATCATAAACGAAAAGCACTTTAACCGCCTTTTACAGCTTATAGATAAGGACAAGGTTGTATGCGGCGGAGCTTTTAGCGGAGAGGAGCTGAGGATAGAGCCCACCGTCTTAGACGGCGTAACCTTTGACGACGCGGTTATGCAGGAGGAAATTTTCGGACCGGTTTTGCCCGTTATTACTTATAAAGATACAGAAGAGGTAATAGAGCGCGTTGAAAGCCGCGACGCGCCTTTGGCGGCTTATCTGTTTTCAACCGATAAAAAACGGATTAAAAAGCTCACCTCAGAGCTCGGCTTCGGAGGCGGCTGTGTTAACGACGTGGTTATCCACCTTGCAACGTCTAATATGCCCTTCGGCGGATTTAAAGAGAGCGGAACAGGCTCGTACCACGGAAAAACGGGCTTCGATACCTTTACGCACTACAAGAGCATTGTCGACAAAAAGAACTGGATAGATATGCCCTGTCTCGTATACCCAGCTCCGCGCCCGCGAGACCTCTCA
>JAIDOO010000357.1 GCA_029063275.1 Clostridia bacterium | reverse complement strand
GGGTAACGGTCGGCGTTCAGTATATGATTAAGCTTATCCACCTTGTTGACGACAAAATCCACGCGCGTTCGATAGGTCCTTACAGCCTGGTAACCCAGCAGCCTCTCGGCGGTAAAGCCCAGTTCGGCGGACAGCGTTTCGGCGAAATGGAAGTGTGGGCGCTCGAAGCTTACGGCGCGGCGCATATCTTGCAGGAAATTCTGACCGTTAAATCGGACGACATTGTTGGCCGTGTAAAGACTTACGAAAGCATCGTAAAAGGAAACAACATTTCCGAGCCCGGTATCCCCGAAGCGTTCAAGGTGCTTTTAAAAGAGCTTCAGTCTTTGGCGCTGGACGTAAAGGTTCTTACCGAAAGCGGCGAAGAGCTTATTATCCGCGAGCTTGACGATGACGACGAGTCCATACCTTCGGCAAGGGCGCGCGAGGCTCAGGAGCTCGACGCAAAGCTTCCCGAAGAGGAGTTCGACCTTGCGGCGGACACCGAAGCGGACGAAGAAATCGACCTCGAACCTATTTCGATATTCGACAACGACGAAGACGACTTTGCGGGCAAAGAGCTGTTCGCAGGCGGCGACGATGACGACGATGACGATTTCGGCGATAAATTTACGTTGTTCGATACTGACGACGAGGACGACAAGGAATAAAGGGAGGTTAAAAAATGTTTGAGTTAAACGATTTCAGTTCTATCAAAATCAGCGTAGCTTCCCCGGAAAAAATCAGGGAACTTTCCAAGGGCGAGGTAACCAAGCCCGAAACCATAAATTACAGAACCCAGAAGCCCGAAAAAGACGGACTTTTCTGCGAGCGTATCTTCGGACCGATGAAGGACTGGGAATGCCATTGCGGAAAGTATAAGAGAATCCGTTACAAGGGCATCACCTGCGAAAAGTGCGGTGTTGAAGTAACACGCGCAAAAGTAAGGCGCGAAAGAATGGGTCATATAGAGCTTGCCGCTCCCGTATCGCACATCTGGTACTTCCGCGGCGTGCCTTCGAGGATAGGTCTTATCCTCGATATGAGCCCCAAAGCGCTTGAACAGGTAATCTACTTTGCGGCTTACGTCGTAATCGATCCCGGCACGGTGCCCGTGCTCGAATACAAGCAGGTTATCAACGACAAAGAGCTCCGCGAAATCGAGGAAAAATACGGCGAAAGCGAAACAACCGGTCTTAAAGTCGGAATGGGCGCGGAAGCTATCCGCGAGCTTTTAATGGCGGTAGACCTCGACAAAGAATGTGAAGAAACTAAGAAAATCATAGACACCAGCACGGCGGCGCAAAAGCGCGTTAAAGCTGTCAAGAGAATAGAAATTCTCGAATCGTTCAGAAAGAGCGGAAACCGCCCCGAATGGATGGTTTTGACCGTTCTTCCCGTGCTTCCCCCCGAGCTTCGTCCTATGGTTCAGCTTGACGGCGGCAGATTTGCTTCCTCCGACTTAAACGACTTGTACAGGCGCGTTATCAACCGCAACAACCGTTTGAAGAGAATGATGGAGCTTGGCGCGCCCGATATGATCGTTAAAAACGAAAAGAGAATGTTGCAGGAAGCCGTTGACGCGCTTATCGATAACGGCAGACGCGGCAAGGCGCTTTCGGGTCCTTCCAACAGAGAGCTTAAATCTCTGTCGGGAATGCTTCGCGGTAAGCAGGGCAGATTCCGTCAGAACCTTTTAGGAAAGCGTGTCGACTACTCGGGACGTTCGGTTATCGTCGTAGGTCCCGAACTCAGACTTTACCAGTGCGGACTTCCCAAGGAAATGGCTATCGAGCTTTTCAAGCCTTTTGTTATGAAAAAGCTTGTCGAAAGCGGACAGTGCCACAATATCAAGAGCGCAAAGCGCACAGTAGAAAAGGCTAAACCCCTCGTTTGGGACGTTTTGGAACAGGTTATCAAAGAGCACCCCGTGCTTTTAAACCGTGCGCCCACGCTCCACAGACTTTCGATTCAGGCGTTCGAGCCCGTATTAATCGAAGGCAGAGCTATCAAAATTCACCCCTTGGTATGTACCGCGTTTAACGCGGACTTCGACGGCGACCAGATGGCGGTACACGTTCCTCTGTCCGTTGAAGCGCAGGCGGAAGCGAGATTTTTGATGCTGTCCTCCAACAATATCTTAAAGCTGTCCGACGGCAAGCCCGTTATGCAGCCTGCACAGGATATGGTTTTGGGCGCTTACTATCTGACGATTATCCGCCGCGAGGACGGCAAATATTACCGTTGGGGCGGCGACAGATATTACGAGTGCGGCGAAAAGGACGAGGGCGCGGAGAAGTATGTGGCAAACGCCTATATCTCCGAGGACGAGGCTTTGATGGCTTACCAGATGAAGCTCGTTCATATGCAGGACGAAATTTACGTCAGACGTTCGGTCGTAACTCCCGACGGCGAAACGGTTCAGGGCAGAGTAAGAACGACTGTCGGCAGAATTATATTCAACTCGAATATGCCGCAGGATTTGGGCTTTGTCGAAAGAAAGAACAAGCAGGATTATCTTAAATACGAAATTTCTTACGAGTTTTTGGGCTCGGCTGTCGCAGTCGGCAAAAAACAGCTCGGCAAAATCGTTGAGCGTTGCTTCAAGACTGGCGGCGCGCCCAGAGCGGCTGACGTTCTCGATAAAATCAAGACCCTCGGCTATAAGTACTCGACAATCGGCGCTATAACCACTTCAGTTTTCGATATGCACATTCCCGACGCTAAAAAGGAAATCGTTGCAGAAACCGAAAAGAAGGTTATCCAGATTGAAAAGAAGTACCAGCGCGGACTTTTGCGCGAGGAAGAGCGTTACAACGCGGTAATCAGCGCGTGGGACGAAGCTACCGACCAGGTAACCGACGCATTGAAAAAATCGCTCGATAAGTTCAACCCCATCTGGATGATGGCGGACTCAGGCGCCCGCGGTTCAATCGACCAGATGAAACAGCTTTCGGGTATGCGCGGACTGATGGTTAACCCTCAGGGTAAAAAGATCGAAGTTCCCGTTAAATCCTGTTTCAGGCAGGGACTTTCCGTTCTCGAATACTTCATTTCATCGCACGGCGGACGTAAAGGTCTTGCGGATACCGCGTTAAAGACTGCTGACTCGGGTTATCTTACCCGTAGGCTTGTAGACGTTTCGCAGGACGTAATCGTAAGAGAAGAGGATTGTATGGCGGGATGCAAAAAGCCCCGCGGTATGGTCGTTAAGGCGATTATCGGACCCAACGGCGAAGTTATCGAAGGTCTTGAGGACAGAATTCAGGGCAGATTTGTCGCAGAGGACGTAAAGGACAAAAACGGCAAAGTAATCGTAGAACAGAATCACTTCGTAACCGACGCGCTTGCAAAAGAGATTGTGAACGCGGGAATAGAACAGGTTTCAATCCGTTCGGTATTCAGTTGTAATTCACGCTACGGAGTTTGTGCAAAGTGCTACGGTAAAAATATGGCTACCAACACGCCCGTACAGCCGGGCGAAGCGGTCGGCGTTATCGCGGCTCAGTCAATCGGCGAACCCGGTACCCAGCTTACCATGCGTACCTTCCATACGGGCGGTATTGCGGCGACGGGCGACATTACGCAGGGTCTTCCCCGTGTAGAAGAGCTTTTCGAAGCGCGCAAACCAAAGGGCTGTGCAACCCTTTGCGAGGTTTCTGGTATCGTTACCGTCGACGACAAGGATAACTTAAAACACGTCGTTATCCGCGACGCGGTTACAAAGGAACTGAAAAAGGAATACACCCTGCCTTTCAATGCGGAACTGCACGTTAAAACGGGCGACACCGTTCAGCCCGGCGACGTACTCAACGCAGGCTCGGTATATCCTCAGGATATTTTAAGAATTTCGGGCGTCAAGGGTGTACAGGACTATATACTCGAACAGGTTCAGTCCGTTTACCGCTCGCAGGGCGTTGATATAAACGACAAGCACGTTGAAATTATCGTCCGCCAGATGCTCAGAAAGGTAAGAATAGAGAGCGCAGGCTCAACCGAGCTTCTCCCCGGCGAAACGGTGGATATGTTCACGGTAGAGGAAGAAAACCGCAAGGCTATCGAAGGCGGCGGAACGCCCGCACTCCAAAAGCGCGTGCTTTTGGGAATAACCAAGGCGGCGCTGTCTACCGACTCGTTCCTGTCGGCGGCGTCCTTCCAGGAAACCGCAAGGGTACTCACCGACGCGGCTATCAAAAACAAGGTTGACCCTCTCTTAGGTCTTAAAGAAAACGTTATTATCGGTAAGCTTATTCCCGCGGGTACGGGCGTAAAAGAATATAAAAATATGTCCCCCGTACTGAATACAAACTTTAACAGCGTAGTAAGACCCGAAGAAGAATAACTAAAATTAAACGCCCCGCCTTACGGCGGGGCGTTATTTTGTTATAAACAGTATTTATAATTTGTACGGCGTAAAAAAATGCAGGACTTTAAATCCTGCATTTTTTTATCAATCTAAAAGCTTTGGCTTTTGCTTAGCGTCGGCTAAACTGCAAAGGGCGTAAGCCAAAATGATTCCGCCTATGCACAAAATCGCGCCCGCCGCAATATGAATACTGTCTATCGCGGGAGCCTCGGGAAAGTTTGTGCCGAACGTTATAAACGGCGCGGGGATAGAGCCTATTATAAAGCCGATAATCGCCCAGTAGGTCGCGCGGGGGAATTTAGCAAGAAAAAGCTTCATAAGCTTTGCTATGCTGAAAAAGCCCACTAAAATTCCGAGAGCTACCAGCGCAAGCACCAGAACCGAGTGCCCGGGTGAAGTTTTCAGCGCGGAAACGGTCTCTAAAATCGAGTCGTAATAGCCCAGAATCAAAAGCAGCATCGAGCCGCTTATTCCGGGGATTACAAGCGCGCAGGACGCCAATGCGCCGATTAAAAAGAGAAGAAAATAGCCGTAAACCGGCATAGAAGCGGAAAGGTCTGCTTTGCCGAGACCGGGGATAAAGCAAATCCCGACAACCAGTACAAGCGGTAAGATTATAGCAATCGAGTCAAGCTTTTTAATTCCGTTTTTGTAAGCGTCTTTAAAAATTTTGGGGAAAGACCCTATCATTAGCCCCGTAAACAGCAAGACAGTGGGAAGAGGCGCAACTTCTAGGGCGTACTTTAAGGGGAAATACAAGGCGGCAAGACCGCAGACTGCGCCGAATAGCAGAGGAAGTAGGAACAGGATATTCTTTTTGAACTCGCGGCGCAGATTGCTTACGGCGTCTATTATCCGGTCGTAGACCTTAAAAAGTACGGCGATTGTTCCGCCGCTGACGCCGGGTGTTATAATAGATACGCCTATCGCCGCCCCTATTCCGAAGTTTTTGAAAAATTGTTTCGCTTTCATAGTTTATAAAAATTATATGCCAAAACGGGCTTGTTAATTCTAAGTAAGATTTAAGCGCAACCGTATTTTAAGTTGCGCAATTTTTTAGACGTAAGCATTCAAATCGACGTCGCCCTCTTTGAGCATTTCGTCGACTTCGCGGTAGTATTTTTTATACAGCCTGTAAATTCCCTTGGCGTTGTCGGGAACGAGCGGGAACAAAACGCTGTCGTCCTTTACAAGCTCTTCGAGGCGGTAACTGCCGTTCACCTTCCAGTATTTGAAAATTCCGACGTGAATAGCGTCCATAGGACAGCCGAACGAGCACCCCATGCACAGCACGCATTTATGCCCGAATTTGTACTTGCCGTCAGCCTTTTTTATATTGTTTTCGGGGCAAACGGCGGCGCACTTGCCGCAGTCGATACACTTGTTGGTATCAACCTTGAACATAGGTCCGTGAAAATGCGCAAACTTACTTTCAACCCAGTTTAACGCAGGTATATAAAAGGTCTTGTAAAAGGGCTGTTTCACCTTTTCGCGCTTGAAATTTTCAAGGTCGAGGCAGTTGAGCTTTGCAAACGCTTTTGCGTAAATCCACATCTGCTTCGCCATGGCGTCCGAGTGGCGATAAATCATATTGTAGGGCATAACGACGTGCCGTTCCAACGTTACGTCATAACCCTTTTTCCGCAATATTTTTATGCATTTTTGCGACGAGCCGTCGTTGAGGTGCAGACCCTCGCCCGAGGTCTTGAAAACGAACGCTCTGCGGTAAGCGATAGCGGGGAGCTTTTTGCAGAAGTTGATTACGGGCTCGGGCGCGGAAAATGCGTGAATGGGATAGCCTACGCCCACAAGGTCAAATTCTTCGGGCGAGGGAAATTTTCCGCTCTTTTCTGATATGCGGTAAACGGTTACGTCCGCATTCATATATTTTTTATACAGCGCGGCAACCTTTAATGTATTGCCAGTGCCTGAAAAAACGTATAAAATTACTTTCATTTTTCAATCAAAAAATCGTCTTCGTCGTCCGTTAAGGGGTAGACGTCTGAAATTTCGCTTTTATCGTGGGTTGCAAAGTAAACCTGTCCGTAAAAAGGAATATCGGCAAGCTTACCATACTGCCAGGGCTTGGGTTCGCAACAGTGCGGGCACCAGTAGCCGCCCTTTAAAACAGTGTAAGGCGAGGAGGAGAATGTGTGTCCTTCCCTGCACTTCCAATCGATTTTTTTATAAATCGCGCCTGCCTTATAATCTTTTTCAAGACAACTGCCGCCGCGGAACTCTGCCGCTTTATCCAGGTCGGCAAATTCGAGCTTTTCAAGCGGTTTGCTCTCGTCGTAGCCGTGATCCAAAAGGTAGG
The DNA here is from genome assembly GCA_029063275.1 of Clostridia bacterium. Classification (GTDB taxonomy): domain Bacteria; phylum Bacillota; class Clostridia; order Christensenellales; family Borkfalkiaceae; genus Coproplasma. The sequence continues at coordinate 4,204 of JAIDOO010000357.1, read as the reverse complement.
GCTTTGCATTTTTGATGTTTTTGTATTCTTCGTAGTTTATTTCACTGCCGTCTTTCAGCTTTCCTTCGTGCAAAAGGGGGAAGTCGTTCCAATCGGAAGGAATCTTGTCATACTCTTCGCGTCCGCCGAAAAAGGCTTTGATTCTGCCCTCTTTGCCGTGTTTAAGCCAGTACATAGGCGAGTTGGTGTTTTTAAAAAGCCGCTGAATTGCAAGCTTTGACAGCATAGGGGAGGGAACTACCCCGCCCAGTTTGAAATAGCTGTATTTTTTGCTCATTCTGCGCCAGAAATCTTTGTTTGTTTCACTGCGGAATCCGAGCAGGTTTTCAAGCTCGTCGCTGTCGTAAAACCAGCCGCCGTGGAAATTGCGGGTTATGTTCCAGTTGGGGTTAAAAATCTTTTTGGTTTTTGAGCCTGCAAGCTTAAAACACTGGTCAAACGTTTCATAACCGGTAACGCGGCATTCTTCGCCGCCGCCGATGTTGTAAATCTTGTTCCAAAAACCGTCAAGCTCGCCGCGCGTATCGCGCTCTACGAGATTTTGGCAGAGTTTTCCGCTGTCGCGGTCGGTAACCCATTCTAAAGTGCCGTTCCAGGTTGTGTGGAACATCAGACCGTCTTTAAGGTTGTTTGCAAACATATACTTGTGCAAAACGGCGGTCTGGCGCAGGCTTACAAACTTTTTAAGTCCGCTCTCCAAAAGATAGCGCTCCGCTTTCAGCTTATAAAGCGAGTAACAGTCGTAGTCGCTCGAAATTACGGGGTCGCCCACTCGCAACCAGCAGATGGGGTAGCTTCTGTCGCCGTACATTGCAACCGTTGCAATATGCACGAAGCCGATTTCTCTGCCGCTTGCCTTTACAGCGTCAACGAGATTTTTAGTGCCTATAAAGTTGCTTAAATAAGTGCCCTCGGGGTCGTGGTCGGACTTAGGCGGAATTTTCGAGGCGCAGTTAATAACGTAGTCCGCGCCGTCGATAAGCTTTACGCAGTCCTCGTACCTGGCAATACTGCCCTTAAACGCCTGTATGCGCGGGCGGTATTTTTTAAATGTTTTTTTAACGAACGAGGGGAGCTTTTTTTCCTCGTCGAACAGTATACATCTGACTGAAAAATTTTCGCCGGACTGCAAAAGGTGTAAAAGCACCTCGCCGCCCATAGCGCCGGTTGTTCCGGTTAATGCAATTGTTTTCATATTCTTCTTCCGTTGGTGCGGAAACGTCCGCTTCTATATTCTAGCATAATACGGAATAACTGTCAAACGGATAAAAAAAGTTTAAATTGCCAAAGCCTTGGCAATAAAAGGTATAGCGGAAGCGTTTTAGAATAATGAATAAAACGCATCGTTTAAGGAGGTAAATTTATGGCAGAAATTACTGCAAAGGAGCTTGGGCTGATTTCCGACGCTCTTACGGAGGAAGCGCTTATCTGCAAAAAGGCTAGGGCGTATTCGAAAACGCTTACGGACGTGGATTTATGCGCAACGCTGACGAAAATCGCAGACGAACACGAGTCGCGCTATAACGCGCTTTTAAGTCTATTGGGAGGTTAAATATGAAGCTTACTAAAATGGATTGCACACTCAACGAACAGGACACTTTAACGGATATGCTCGACGCGGAAAAGCACCTTATGACGCTGTACACGACCGCGCTTTACGAGGGCAGTACTAAAGCGGTTAGAAAGAATTTTTCGGCTAACCTTCTGGGTGTTGCCGAAAACCAGTACTGCATATTTTCGCAGATGCAGTCGCGCGGATACTGCACGCCCCAGCCCGCCAATAAGACTATGATAGACAAGGCAACGGACGCTTACAAAAAGAAGAAAAAATCTTTAAAGGCAAATTAAAAATCAACGCGGCGCATTTATAAAACGCGCCGCGTTAAGCTTTATTTTACGGAAAAAAGTCTTTCGATAAGCTTGTGCCCTTCGGGGATATACAGCCCCGTTTTTTCGGCTTCGGCTTCGCTGTATCGGCTTGCGCCGTTTGAAAGATTTTTTACGTTCGTGTACAAAAGGTAGGGTATAGGCTCGGATACATGCGTTTTAAGCGCGCAGGGCGTGGGGTGGTCGGGGCAGACTAGCATCGCAAAATCTTCGCCCGCCGCCGTCAATCTGTCTGAAATGGTTTTTACTACGCCGTCGATTTGTTCTATCGAATAGACTTTGTGCCCAACGTCGCCGTGGTGCGCACATTCGTCTGCGGCGTCGATATGGACGTAAACAAAGTCAAGTCCGCCCGAAATAAGTCCGTCTGCCGCAGCTTCGGCTTTGCCCGAAAAATTCGTCTTGTAGTTTGCAGTGATACCGGGCACGTCGATAACTTTCAGCCCCGCGCAAATTCCAAGCCCCTTCACAAGGTCGACTGCGGATATAATTCCGCCCTTGGCTTTGTGCAGTTTTTCAAAGTTTTCAAGCGCGGGCTTAGTGCCCTCGCCCCACAGCCATATGCTGTTTGCGGGATTTTTGCCCTCTTGGATTCTTTTCAGATTTACAGGGTGGTTTTTAAGAATTTTAAAGCTGTTTTTCATTAAACCGAGATAAACTTCCCCGTTCGGACCCTTTGGTAAGCTGTCCTTTACGGGTTTATCCGATATGTCGTGAGGAGGGGTCAGATCGTGCCCCGTAACACCGTTTTTTATCACAAGACAGTGCTTGTAAGAAACGCCGGTGTAAAGGGTAAAATTTTCGTTGAGACCGATTTTCAAATCGTCTAAAAGCTGTTGCGCTTCGGCGGTCGTAATATCGCCTGCCGAGTAATCCAGCATAGTTTTATTTTCAAAATTTTCCTCGTCGGAAAGGGTTACGAAATTACAGCGCAACGTTACGTCGGTATCTTTAAGCCCAATCCCCATAGCCACCGCTTCCAACGGAGAGCGTCCCGTAAAATAGCGTTCGGGGTCAAAACCCAAAACCGACATATTGGCTATGTCGCTGCCGGGTTTAAAACGGTCGGGCACGGTCTTGCAAAGTCCGATTTCGGAAAGGGGCGCAAGAGAGTCGAGAGCGGGCGTTTCAGCCGCTTCGAGACAGGTTTTATTATCAAGCGAGGGTATTTTCCAGCCCGACATACCGTCGCCTAACACAACTATATATTTCATTTATTCAAATCCCAGTCAATGGTTTTCTTGCCGTGTGCGGCAAGATATTCGTTTGCCTTTGAAAAGTGCTTACAGCCGAAAAATCCGTTATAAGCCGAAAGGGGCGAGGGGTGTGCGCATTGAAGAATAAGGTGCTTGTTTTGGTCAATAAGCCTTACTTTACTGCGCGCGTTTCCGCCCCAGAGAATGAATACGGTGTTTTGGGTGTTGTCCGAAACGAGCTTTATCACGTTATCCGTAAACCACGCCCAACCGCAGTTCTGGTGCGAGTTTGCCGCGTGCTCCCTTACCGTCAGCGTGGTGTTCAAAAGCAGAACGCCCTCTTTCGCCCATTTGGTCAAGTCGCCGCAACGCGGCTCTTTTATCCCCAAATCGCTTTCGATTTCTTTATAAATATTTTGCAGCGAAGGAGGGAGTGCAACGCCCTCTTTTACGGAAAAACAAAGTCCGTGTGCCTGATTCGGCTCGTGGTAGGGGTCCTGTCCCAGAATTACCGCCTTAACTTCGTTTAACGGCGTGTAGCGGAAGCAGTTGTACAAATCGTACATATCGGGATAAATTACCCGTTCACTGTATTCCTTCAATAAAAAATCGCGTATTTTTTTGTATTGTTCATCGGCAAATAAGGGGGCGAGAAGCTCGTCCCAGCCGCCGCCTAATTCTTTCATAAGCTGTTTAAAATCTCCAAATATTTTTTACATTCGTGTATCCCGTCCGCAAGGTCGTGTTCGAGATAGTTTCCGCATTCCTCGCGCTTGTTGCCGGGTACTTCCGTAAATTTCAGTGCAAGCGAGAAGCTCTGTTTTAACAGATTTAAAACCTCGGCATAGTTTAAGTTTACGGTGAGCAGATAAAAGCCCGTCCTGCAACCCATCGGACCGAAATAGATTATATTGTCCTTTTCGTCCGAGTTTCTTAAAACGGTTGCAATAATATGCTCAACGGTGTGGCAGGCTTTTGGGGAAAGATAGTCGCCCGCGTTGGGTTTTTTAAACCTCAAATCGAAGGTGGTAACGCCGTGCGCCGTTCCGCAAGCGTGCAACCCGACTGAAAGGGTATCGTGGTTTTTTGAAAACGAAGGTATTTTATCCATAAATCAATTC
>JAIDOO010000356.1 GCA_029063275.1 Clostridia bacterium | reverse complement strand
GCTTGTGTCCTTGCCGTAATAGAACGGCTCTTTTTTATCGAAGTCGCCCTCGTTCCAAACGTACCTGTCAGATACAATTTCTTCGTGGTATTTATCGTTGTACGCCTTAACCAATTCCACATCGTCTGAATAGCTGTTTATGCTTGCATACCCATCACTCAAATAGTAATCATACAGATTTTCCAATATGTTCGGCGCATCTTCCAACAATGCCTGCAAATCACGATCATAAAGTCTATCCTTAATTTCTTCGCCAAAGAATACCGACATTTCGTTGAAAAAGCGTATTTTGTAATTATCCTTATTTATAAGTTCTTCGGGCGTTTTCTTTAATTCTTCGGCATAGAACGCTTGATATTCAGCTTCCACGCTTTTCATTACACGCTGCTCTAAACTTCTCTCGGAATCGCTTTCTTCCATCGGCTCGGCTGCCTTTTCTGCACTTTGCTTGTCGTCCGAAAAATCATTTTCGTCCTTTACCGCTTTCGTTTCCAAGTACGGCGTAAGCATTTCTTCCGCAAAGATTTCGTACCACTCGTCGTATTCGCCCTTTTCGCTTTTGTCGAAAAAGCTGTCCTCAAAATCGGGTTTCAAGTCGTTTACAATGTCGGGTATCTGGTCTTTGTCAAAGCCTTCCGTCTTGCCGTTCAGCCACACGATTTCCCCAAGCCGCTCGTCGATTACTTCGTGCAACTTTTCCGCATACGCAAGCTCTTGTGCATACTTGCTAATTTCTTCGTTCGGAATAAACTTTGCAAGGTCGTCGCGCACGTTGTGAATTTCCCACCCGTACTCGCCGAGCGGTATGCCGCTGAATTTTTCGGTATAATCTTCAAGCAACCCTTTGATATACGGCTTGACTTGCTCGTTATCGGGTTGCTCTGCTTCACGCAAGCACCTTTCAAGCGCGGCGCGTTCCACAAAGTTATTGTCCGAAAGTCCGTCCACAAATACAGCATCGAAGTAGCTCATTTCTTCGTTTACTTCCTTGCTTGTCGCTTGACATAGCAGTAGTTTTGCGGTCAGATACGCCCTGCCCTTGTCGGACGCGATAAACTCGTTCCAATCGGGCTTTTCTATGCCGAAAAGGTTTCCGCTCTGTTCCACTTCGCCTGTGGACGTAACCTTTCTTTCGGTGTCGTCGCCTTTGAGCGCAACAACGGGCAGACCGAGTTCAAAAAGCATTTTCGACATACTCTTGCGGAG
>JAIDOO010000355.1 GCA_029063275.1 Clostridia bacterium | reverse complement strand
GGACCGCCTAAAAACAGTACCTTCCCCCGAATTTTTCTGCCCTGTGCAAGTCCCGAAACGGTCTGGTCCACAACCGCCTGAAAAATGGAAGCTGAAATATCTTCCTTGCGCGCGCCCTGATTGATCAGAGGCTGAACGTCGGATTTAGCGAACACTCCGCAACGCGAAGCAATCGGGTAAACCTTTTCCGCCTTTAAAGCGAGTTCGTCCATTTTAGCCGCGTCGATATTTAAAAGCGTCGCCATCTGGTCGATAAACGCGCCTGTACCGCCTGCACAGCTTCCGTTCATACGCTGTTCCGCGCCGCCGGTTAAAAATATAATTTTTGCGTCCTCGCCGCCGAGCTCCACTGCCGCGTCCGCGTCGGGATAATATTTTTTTATAGCAATAAACGCAGCCTGAACCTCTTGAACGAAGTTCAGTCCGCTGCGCTGGGAAAGCCCCAGTCCCGCACTGCCCGTAACAGAAACCGAAAAACTGCCGTCAAGCTTTTTTGCGGCTTTTTCAAGCTCTGAAATAACGGTTTCCTTCACGCGCGAAAGATGGCGGACATAGGAGCTGTATATAAGATTTTTATTTTCGTCGATTACGGCGACTTTTACGGTCGTCGAACCGACGTCGATACCCATAAATCTTTTCATCGGTTTTATTATATCATATAGATAGCTTTTTTTCAAATTTATTGATAAAAAACAGAATAAAATTCTTGTAAAATTCAGGTAACGCTTTTATGAAGATATTTGTTTTTTGTGGCAATACCGCCGCGAATGTGGCGCTCAGATAAATTTTTGTCCAGCACCTCTCTTACGTCTGCAAACAGCTTTTTGTCGATACCTTCCAGCCGTTCGGTAACGTCCTTATGTACGGTTGACTTGCTGATATCGAAGTGTTGCGCCGCACTGCGCACCGTGGACTTCGTTTCGATTATGTACTCCGCCTCCCTTGTAACCCTTTCAGTAATATAATCCCACATTTTCGGCTCCTAAATAGAGTTTTAGCGCGAAAAATCAATCCGCGTACTATAAACTTATTCCGTTATTTGTCGATATATGCGGTTTTTAAGGGATTTTTAAGGGCGTCCGGCTGACTAAGCCGACGCCCTTACATACTATCATACTTTATCTTTAAACAAGCTCTTTACGGCAAGCGTCTAATGCGGAAGCGATAACGACGTCCATATCGTAATACTTGTATTCGCCAAGTCTGCCGCCGAAAATAACGTCCTTTTCGCCCCCGGCAAGTTGTTTGTATTCGGCATAAAGCTTTCCGTTCTTTTCGTCGTTTACGGGATAATACGGTTCGTCGCCCTGTTTCCACTCCGAGCTGTACTCGCGGCTTATAACCGTTTTCGGCTGGGTACCGAATTCAAACCACTTATGCTCGATTATCCTCGTCCAAGGGGTTTCCCTGTCGGTATAGTTCACTGCGGCGTTGCCCTGGAAATTCGGTTTATCCAAGACCTCCGTTTCAAACCGCACCGAGCGGTATTCAAGTGCGCCAAGCTTAAATCCGAAATAAGCGTCGATAGGACCGGTATAAATTACTTTCTTCGCAAGTTTGTCAAGCTCGGCTTTGTTTTCGAGGTAATCGCAATTAAGCCTCACCTCTATGCCGTCAAGCATATTTTCAACCATTTTGGTATATCCGCCCACGGGTATACCCTGGTATAATGCGTTAAAATAGTTGTTATCGAAAGTGAAGCGGACGGGTAATCTCTTAATAATAAACGCAGGCAACTCAGTGCAGGGGCGCCCCCACTGCTTTTCGGTATAGCCCTTGATAAGCTTTTCGTAAATATCCTTGCCGACCAGCGAAATAGCCTGTTCTTCAAGATTTTTCGGCTCGGTAATGCCAGCCTCTTCCCTTTGCTTTTTAATTTCCGCCTCCGCCTCTTCGGGTGTGGTTACTCCCCACATTTTATTGAAGGTATACATATTGAATGGAAGAGAATACAGCTCTCCGTGATAATTTGCAACGGGCGAATTCGTAAAACGGTTGAACTCCGCAAACCTGTTTACATAGTCCCATACCTCTTTATTGTTGGTATGAAAAATATGCGCTCCGTATTTATGCACGTTAATGCCCTCAATCTGCTCGGTAAACACGTTGCCTGCAACGTTCGGGCGCTTGTCAATAACAAGCACCTTTTTACCCTTTCGGACGGCTTCGCGCGCAAACACAGCACCGTAAAGCCCCGCTCCCACAACCAAATAATCGTATTTCATAGTTAAAGTACACTCCCAATCTTACAATAATTAATTTATTTTTTCTTGCTTAATTTACGCAGTCTTTGAATAACTCTTTCAAGTC
>JAIDOO010000354.1 GCA_029063275.1 Clostridia bacterium | reverse complement strand
CGTTAGAGGCGGTCAATACGGCGTGCGGTGAAATTTACCCCGATTTTTCATTCCTTGCCAACTGCTTCAACAACGAGCTTATCTCTTCGGTCGCAGGCGATTTATCCGCGCGCGCAAAGGCGCACGGCGTAAATCTTTTGTTCACGCCCGAGGGCAGGACTAAATCCAACCCCTACACGACGGGACTTTCCGAGGACCCTTTTTATACGGGCGCGGTAATATTCAACGTGGCAAAAACGGTGAAGAGCTTGGGCGCGGTGCCCTGTATTACGGGCTTTGCGCTGACCGAATGCGACGCCGATTATCTTGACGTCTTTCCCGACGCGCGCGCAATCCGCGAGTATCTTTTCAGACCGTTAGACCGGTTTGCGGGTTCGGCGGGCAACGTGTTTATGACCTCGTTCACACGGCTTTCGGGCAGGTACGAAAAAATCAACAGCGAAAATTTGTCGGCATATCTGCACGAGGTTGCGGGCGAAAGCGGTTTTGTAATCTGTTCCCAGACCGATAGCGACCTTACCGTGGAAAGCGTTGCCGCAGGCAATTTATTCAGCTATTCGGGCGACTTGGGCGCACTCGGCGCCGCGGTCGCAAATTATAACTCATTGAAGAGCGCGGTAGAACGCGGCGAAGCAACGCGCGAGGAGCTCGAAGCGGCTTGCCGCTCTGGAAGCGCGTTAAGTCCTCTGACCGTCGACGTCGCGGCGGATAAGGTGGTTGATTTTGCACTGTACTGCAATTCCGGCGCGGACGGCGGCAACGCGGAAAAAATCTACGATACTGCGGCGATTTCGTTGCAGGCGGCGGAAGAGAGCTGTGTGCTTTTGAAAAACGACGGAGTATTGCCCCTGCGCGGCAGTGAAAGGGTTGGCGTTATAGGTCAGCCCGCGTATCTGCCCAACGGCGCAACGCGGCAAAACTTTTTGCAGACTCTTGCAACTAAACCGCCCTTTACGTTTGTCGGCGCGGCACAGGGTTATACGCTTGCGGACGACAGAAACGACTCTCTTTTAGCCGAGGCGGTAAGCCTTGCTAAAAAATGCGACACCGTACTGTTGTTTTTGGGACTTGACAAACAAAAGGAAGAGCGTTTATCTATCGAACGCAGATTGAAGCTTCCCGCAAACAGACTTGCGCTTATAAGCGCGCTCAGACAATCGGGCGTAAAAATTATCGCTGTGATAACAACGTCCAAAAGCGTGGACGTTTCCTTTGACAAAGAAGTTTCCGCCCTGATCTGCGCACCCGTATCCTGTATGCGCGGCGGCGAGGCGTTAATAAATATCCTTTGCGGAAAAAGTCCCTCGGGCAGGCTTGCCAACACGGTTTACGGCGACACCGACGAATATTTCGAAAAAATCAAAAGGGACAAGGACAGCGGCAAAATCAGGGTAGGCACCTTTATAGGTTACAGATACTATTCAACCGCGCACCTTAGTGTAAATTATCCTTTCGGACACGGACAAAGCTATTCGGCGTTCGGTTATTCCAATCTTACCGTTCAGGGCGAACAGATTCTGGTAACGTTAAAAAACACCGGCAGCCGCGAAGCGGGCGAAGTTGTGCAACTATACGTCGGCAAGCCCGATTCTAAAATCATACGTCCCGAAAAGGAGCTAAAAAGCTACATAAAAGTAAATCTAACCCCCGGCGAATCCAAAACCCTGTGTTTCCGCCTGTCCCCCGAAAGGCTTGCGGTATATTGTCCCGAAACGGGCAAAAACGTAACCGAGGGCGGAAGTTACAATATCTACGTAGGCTCGTCTGTCAACGATATAAAGCTGACGGGCAAGATTGAAATTTCGGGCTCGGCTTTGAAGCCCGACAACGCAAGGCGTTCGGACTTTATCCCCACTCTTTCTAACGTAGTGGACGGCGGTTATACCCTTTCACCCGTGCAAAGGGTGGCGTCGGACGGCAAAAAGCTGAGGCTTGCGGGTCTTATACTTATGCTTTTAGCGGTGCTGGGCGCAACGGTATACGCCATATTAAATCTGGCGGGCGTGATATCGTTCGGGTCGGACGACGGCTTACCCGCCGTGCTGGCGCTTATAATAATAGTTTTCATTGCGGCGGTTGCACTGCTTATTGTAAGCGCCGTTCAGATAAAAAAGGCGAAGGCGCACCCCGTGGCAGTTAGCGTAAGCAGACCCGAAGCGGTTAAGGTAGAGGGGTCGGATTCGCTGGACAGCCTTTTCGAGCAGGAATTCGACGGCGAAGAAGAGGAGCAGGAAGAAAAGCAGGAGCTTTCCGACGACGGGCAGGAAATTTTAAAGTATCTCGACGATACTCTTACCTTTGCTTGTGCGGCTGAAAACCTCCGCGTATTCTGTGCGGAGCGCGGTCTTACCGTAAATATCGGCACGGCGCGCAAAATCTTGTCCGCTTTTGTCTCGTCAAGACTTATTCTTATAAAGAGCTCACTTTCGCACGGCGAAAAGCTTATGCGGCTTTTATGCGAATTTTTCGGCGTGGTTCCCGCAGTGGAAAAGTATGAAAAGTGCGCATCTTCGGAAGAGCTTTTAAACCTCGGCGAAGGCAGTATTCTGAATGCAATCCACTCGGCGGAAGCGCAAAAACATTACGTTCGTCCCGTCTGCGTCGACGGCGCGGATATCGGGGATATAGGAAGCTTTGCTTCGGCGTTTGCCAAATATATCAGAAATCCCGAAATGTCCTGCACTGTCGGTATTGACGGCGGGGATATAACGCTTGAAAAAAATCTTTGGTTCGTGTTCACTCTTTCGGAAAATTCATTCCTTAAAGACGCGGACGCTCTCGTTGCGGAAACGGCTTGCATTATCGAAGCGGAGCTTGCCTATTCTTCCGAAAAGGAAATTAAGACTGAGCTGAACACTCTCAGCTACCACCAGCTTAAAAAGCTTTCGGAAGCGGTCAAAAGGGAGTATTCCCTTGACGAGGATAAGTGTTGGAAAAAGGTTGATAAGTTGGAAAAATTCGTGCGTTCGCACACGCCCTATGAAATAGGTAATAAGGAGTGGCAGGCAATCGAAAGGTTTGTTTCCGCATACCTCGCTTGCGGCGGCGGAGAGCTTGACGCGCTCGATAACGTAGTTGCGTCAAAGCTTATGATAACCGCCTGCACTCTACTCAACGGAAAACTCGGTCCGTCGGACGGAAGCGTTCTGTCTGCGGTTGAAAAATTCTTCGGCGAAGAGAATATCGCGGAAACCAAAAAGCTTTTGGCGTATTCGGGGCTGACGGCGGCGGGGAGGCGGAACAATGCTCGCAAGTAATATTTGGACCGCCCTGTCGTCGGGCTATGCCATTCTCGTTTACGCGATAATACTTTTGCTTATAGTCGCGGCTATCGTAATTTACATAATAGTAAGCGACAACAAACCTCCCGAGGTACTGCACCTTAAAAGCGACGGCATTGTTCCCTCTGACGGCGCGCCCAAGCAGGCGGTAAATTCCGGCGTAAAGGACGGCGAAGAGGGAGTACGTTTTGACGGACTTACGAAAATAGACGAAAGCAAGGCAAGCTACGCCCGCGCGGGATACGATGAAAAAATCACGCTGAAAGGGCTGTGCGAGTCATTCAGGAATTACTCTGCGGGCAAGTTAAAGCTGTATTACAGCGAGGACGATATAAGAAGATTTATCTCGGGAATGGCGGTGTCGCATATTCTGATTTTACAGGGAATGTCTGGCACGGGCAAGACCTCGCTCGCATACGCGTTCGGCGAGTTTTTGGGCAATACCTCGACGGTAATCCCTGTCCAGCCTATGTGGAAGGAGCGAACTGATTTAATAGGATATTTCAACGAGTTCACGAAGCGTTTCAACGAAACGGATTTGCTGAAAAAGATGTACGAGGCAAATTACAGCAGGGATATATACGTAACAGTACTTGACGAAAT
>JAIDOO010000353.1 GCA_029063275.1 Clostridia bacterium | reverse complement strand
GGGCTTTTGCGTTTATATTTGATGGTTTTCAGTCGGAGAAGCTTCGGAAGCCTTTGACTATTATCTCATTGGTGTTGGTAAGGATAACGAAAGCTGTCGGGTCGGCATTATGTATCCGCATTTTCAGCTTTATCGCCTCGCGGGGTTTGCAGACGGTCAGTATTATCGTCTTTTCCTCGCCGGTGTATCCGCCCTGAGCCTTATAACTGGTTACTCCGCGGTGCATACCTTCGATAATGAACTTCGAAATAATTTCGGGATGGGAAGTAATAATCGTTACCGATTTGGATTTGCCTATGCTGTCTATAACGCTGTCAACCAAGAGGGATTTGAACAGCAATCCGAGCAGTGAATACAGTCCCGTGGCGATGTCCTGGAATACGAAGAACGTTGACGCCGCTATTACAAAGTCGGAAACAATCAAAGCTATTCCAATATTCAGCTTAGTGTATTTTTTGACTATCAGCGCGATAATATCGGTGCCGCCCGACGAGGCTTTGCAGTGGAACAGTATCGCCGCCGCTATACCCGTCAGCATCATAGCGTATACAAATTCAAGAAATTTGTTGTCTGTAAGAGGAAACTCGATATGCGTCGCTTCAAAAATCCACTGCAAGGCGTACATTTCAATGGTGTACATAAGAGAGCAGTACGCTGTTTTGAAAGTGCATCCCTTGCCGAGAAATATAAACCCGACAATCAGCAGAATTCCGTTGATAATGAAGTTTATAACGGGCTGGGTAAAAAACGTGCCTTTTGTGTATTTTGCGATGATTATCGATATGCCGCTGACGCCGCCCGTAGCAAAATTGTTCGGGCTTTTGAACAAAAACACGCCTGCCGCCAATAACAGCACGCCGAAGTTGAGTATCACCCAGTACAGCACGCCTGAGCGTATTTTCTTTTGCCGTTCTTCTTTGGTAAGCTGCGGCTTTTCGGCTTTTTCAGCCTTTTCTTTTTTCTTTTTCATTTTCCCTGTTAAAATTTAAGTTGTAAATATATAATGTTTTCTCGATAAGCTCGAAATATATTAAGTTACAGTTTGATTTGAGATGGGTTGGTTTAGCCTAACAGAAATCAAGACGCGGGACGAGCATTGCTTGCGGAACGCTTAATAGTTGACGCCGAAGCCCTTGCCGAGTATCTCATTCGCGTCGGTGATAATTACGAACGCCGACGGGTCAACGGCGTGTATTTTGATTTTGAGCCTGATTGCCTCACTGCGCTTGCAGACCGTTACAAGCACCTTTTTCTTCTGGTGCGAATATCCGCCCTCCGCGTCGTACATAGTAAAGCCGTGGTTTATTACCTTTAATATATAGTCGGAAATAAGCTCGGGCTGTTGCGTGATTATCGTTATGTACTTGGTCTTGCCCATACTCTCTATTACGCCGTCCAAAAGGAAGGATTTTGTAAACAGACCCAAAAGTGAAATAAGCCCGCTTTCAACGCTTTCGAAAGTGTAGAACGAAATGCATACAACCAAAAAGTCGATAAGCATAAGCGCGAAGCCCACGTTCAGTTTTGTGTACTTTTTTAAAATAAGCGCGATAATATCGGTGCCGCCCGACGACGAGCCGCTGTTAAATACCAACGCGCCGCCGATACCGAAGAGCAGTATCGCATAAACGAGCTCCATAAACCTCTGGTCGGTAAGCGTTTTTAAAGCGCGGGTTATCGTTTCGCCCGTTTCGGGGTCTACAATCGTTTCAACCCTGCCGACTGCGATATTTATCAAACCGACTACGTCCAGATACTCGAAAAGCCATATAAAACCCGTATAGAAGAGCGAACAGATAATGGTTTTGATAGTGCACTGCTTACCGAGAATGATAAGTCCCAAAATAAGCAGGAATACGTTGATTATTGCCATAATCACGCCCTGAGTGAAGAAGGGCACTAACGGCTTTATAAAGCTTTCGAGAATAATTGCGATACCTGCGATACCGCCCATCGTGAACTCGTTCGGCGTCTGGAAAAAGTAAACGCTGAACGACATCATAATAATGCCCGCGAACATAAAAGTCCAGCTTAACGCCACGCGTTTTCTTTTTTGCGCCTTTGTCAGCACCTTGTCGCCGAAAACCTGCGGTTTGGCAGGCGTTTCTTCTACGGTTGTTTCTGCTGCGGCTTCCGCAGTTACGGCGGCTTCCGCTTCGGGATTTTCGGATTTTGACCCGTTCTCTTCGGGGAGCGCGGTCTCTTTTTCTTCTTTACGTTTTTTCATAAAATCTCACTTTCCGTTTGATAAAAAAATAATAGCATAACGCTTTTTTGTTGTCAATTTAAAGATATGCCAATGTTTGGGATTTTTAGTATTTCGCAATAAAAATTGCGTCTTGACTTTGAAAGGAAATATATGGTATAATCAAAGCTGAAGAGGTTATAAAATGATAAACAGAAGGGCGCTTTTTGCCGACGAAACCGAGAGTTTCAAACAACCTTACGAACCCAAGGCGGGGGACAGGGTAACTTTAAAATTACGGACGATGAAAAACGACGTTTTGCACGCCTATTGTGTGATAAACGGAATGAAGCGTTCTATGACTAAGCTTCCCGCTTTAAAGGGCGAGGAAACATTTGATTTTTACACGGTGAGCTTTACCTGTACGGCAAAGAAAATAAGCTACTTTTTCAAGGTGGTTGACGATGACGACGTGGTATGTTATAACAGGCTCGGCTGTGCCGAAAACGCGCAGGAAGAGTATGATTTTTCCTTCGTGCCCGGACAACGCGTTCCCGACTGGGCTAAGGGCACCGTATTTTATCAGATTTTTACAGACAGATTCTGCAACGGCAACCCCGACAACGACGTCTGCGACAACGAATATTTTTACACGGGCGGACACTCGAAGCGTATAACCCAATGGGATAAGTATCCCGACGAGCTGGACGTGCGCTGTTTTTACGGCGGGGATTTGCAGGGCGTGCGCTCGAAGCTGGATTACTTGCAGGATCTTGGCGTAGAGGCAATCTATTTCAATCCGCTGTTTCTCTCACCGTCCAATCATAAGTACGACACCCAGGACTACGACTATATCGACCCCCATCTTGCAGTTATTGAGGAAGATTTACAGCACGAAATGCAGCATTGGGAGCATAACAACGGTTACGCGCCCAAGTATATAAAGAGGGTAACCTCGCAGAAAAATCTTGAAAAGAGCAATAAATATTTTGCCGATTTGGTGGGGGAAATCCACGCCCGCGGAATGAAGGTTGTAATCGACGGCGTTTTCAACCATTGCGGCTCGTTCAACAAATGGCTGGACAGAGAGGGGATTTATCTCGGCAAGGAGGGCTATGAGGTCGGCGCGTTCCAGTCGGCGAAAAGCCCGTACAGGAGCTACTTCAATTTTGAAAAACCCCTGGAAGCTAAGAGCGAATACGAGGGCTGGTGGGGATTTGCCACCCTGCCCAAGCTCAACTTTGAAAAATCTCCCGAGCTTGAGGAGTACGTTTTATCCACTGCGGCGAAGTGGGTTTCCGCGCCCTACAACGTGGACGGATGGAGGCTTGACGTTGCCGCCGACCTCGGACATTCGCCCGAGTATAACCATAAATTCTGGCGCAAATTCCGCGACCGCGTCCGCGAGGCTAATCCCGAGGCGCTGGTGTTTGCCGAGCATTACGGCGACCCTTCAGTCTGGTTTAAGGGCGGCGAGTGGGACTCGGTTATGAACTACGACGCTTTTATGGAGCCCGTTACCTGGTTTTTGACGGGTATGGAAAAGCACAGCGAGGATTTTGACGGAAACAGGCTTTGGGACGGCAAAGCGTTTTTCGAAGCAATGGCAAAAAATATGTCCAAGTTTTCCCGTCCCGCGCTTGACAGCGCTCTCAACCAGCTTTCGAACCACGACCATTCACGGTTTTTGACGAGAACAAACGGTATGGTGGGCACTATTAAGACAATGGGTCCGCAGGCGGCGGAACAGGGCGTTGACGTCCGCATTATGCAACTTGCGGTGCTTATACAGATGACCTGGCCGGGCTCGCCCGGAATTTATTACGGGGACGAAGCTGGACAGGTCGGCTGGACCGACCCCGACTCGCGCCGTACTTACCCTTGGGGGCACGAGGATAAGTCGCTTATCGACTACCACAAGGGCGCGATTAAACTTAGAAAAAAAGTCCATTGCTTAAAAATGGGAAGCGTCAAAAAGCTTGACGCGGGCAACGGCTATATTTCATACGGCAGATTCGATAACGAGGACTGCGCCGCCGTGATAATCAACTGCACGGACGAAGATTTGAGCCTCTTCGTTCCCGTCTGGGAAATGGGGGTCAAGCGCGGTACGGAAATGGCTTGTACGTTCGATTCCTCTCTTAAAAACGACGGGACTAAATACGAAGTACGCCACGGCAGAATTTTTGTAACGGTTGCGGCTAAGTCGGGCTGTGTATTCACTTGTAAATTCAATCAGAATTAATATAACGTTAAGGGGAAAATATGGAAAACAGATTTTTCGGTGAACTCGATACCTATCTTTTTCACCACGGTACGCATTACGAGCTGTACAACAAAATGGGCGCGCATATACGCGAAATAGGCGGTGTGCGCGGAGTACACTTCGTTCTCTGGGCGCCGCACGCGCGCGCGGTCTGCGTCTTATCGGACGGCAACGGCTGGACGCCGTGGCGCGACGTAATGGAAAAGTGCGACGACAGCATCTGGGAGCTGTTCGTGCCCGGCATGTGCGAGGGTGTAAAATATAAATACCTCGTCGTGCGCGAGGACGGCAGCGAGGTTTGCAAAATAGACCCCTATGCATTCGGCAGCGAGTGCCGTCCTAAAAATGCGTCCGTCGTCGTAAATCTCGAAGATTATAAATGGAATGATACCAAGTGGCGCAAGGAGCGCAAGGGTTATAACTTCCTTGAAAAGCCTATGTCGGTGTACGAGGTGCACCTCGGGAGCTGGAAAAAGGATTTGTCCAAATGGGACGAGGACCAGTTTTTCGACTACCGCCGTCTTGCGCACGAGCTGTGCGAGTACGTCGAATATATGGGCTATACGCATATCGAGCTTATGGGAATCTGCGAATATCCCTTTGACCCCAGCTGGGGCTATCAGGTAACGGGCTATTTCGCGCCCACCGCAAGATACGGCTCGCCGCAGGATTTTATGTATTTCGTGGACTATATGCACGAGCACGGAATAGGCGTAATTTTGGACTGGGTGCCCGCGCATTTCCCCAAGGACGATTTCGCGCTTGCCAACTTTGACGGCACGCCCCTTTACGAGTACTCCGACCCTCTGCGCGCCGAATATCCCGAGTGGGGGACCAAGGCGTTCGACTTAGGCAAAAAAGAGGTTTCCAACTTTCTGATAGCTTCCGCCTTTTTCTGGGTGGAAAAATACCACGTTGACGCTTTGCGCGTGGACGCGGTAGCCGCAATGCTTTACAACTCGTTCGGACGCGGCGAATGGCGCCCCAACGTTTACGGCGGTAACGAAAATCTTGAAAGCTTCGAGTTTATCAAGCATCTTAACAGCATACTTCGCGCGAGAACCGACGCATTTTTAATCGCGGAGGACAGCTCTATTCTGGCAGGAATGACAAAGCCCGCTAAGCAGGGCGGCTTCGGATTCGGGCTGAAATGGAATATGGGTTGGATGAACGACTCGATAAAATACTACAACACCGACCCTATTTTCAGACCTTACCATCACGGTCTTATGACCCATACCTTCGAATACGTTTTCGACGAAAATTATATGCTCGTTCTGTCCCACGACGAAGTGGTTTACGGCAAGGGCAGTATGTACAATAAATTCCCCGGCTCGCGTATGGATAAGCTGGGCAGTCTTAAAACCTGTTACACTATGATGACGGGACACCCCGGTAAAAAGCTTCTGTTTATGGGTCAGGACTTTGGACAGGAGAGCGAGTGGAATTATAAAACAGGGCTTGACTGGTGGTTGTGCGACGACGCGGGACACCGCGACGTTATGGACTGCTACCGCACGCTGTTACATATATATAAATCTTACCCCGTGCTGTACAACGACTGCGGCGGCAAAAACTCGTTTGAGTGGATTAACAGCGGCGACTATAACAGAAACATTTTCACCTTTATAAGGCGCAACCCCTGGAACTATAACAACGCGCTTATATTCGTGTGCAATTTTGCGCCTGTCGAAAGACAGGATATGGGCGTGGGCGCACCCGTAAGCGGTGTGTACAAGCGAATATTCTCAACCTATCCCGACGGAAGCCCGCTTGAAATAGACGCAAAGGAAGAGCTTTGCGACGGAAGAAAATACAAGCTCACCTTTAACCTCAGACCTTTGGAATCGGTGATTTTCGAGGTGCCCTATCACGAGAGCGCGCCCGAGGAAACCGCAGAGGAGAAGAGGGTGCGCGACAGTATTTTGAAAGCGCATAAAGAAGCTAAAACCGATATATCGCACGTGCCGCAGGTTGAAATTCCCGCAAATTTATTAAGCGGAAAATCCAAAGCAAAAAAGTCAACCGCCAAAACCGCCGAAAAAGCAAAAACGTCTAAACCGACCGAAAAGAAATAAAAAACCGCCGCCCGCGCATTTTGCGCGGGCGGCTTCGCTCAGGTTTAGTATTGCTGTGGAGAAGTACTAAAAACGAGATGCATAATCAAACGGAAAGTTTGCGCCGGCAGAAAAATTCGTTTTTCCGGAATACAAAACATTTGACTTATTCTATGTAATTTATTATAATTCTCACTCTTATACACATCTACGAGCCCACTAGACCACTCTAAAA
>JAIDOO010000352.1 GCA_029063275.1 Clostridia bacterium | reverse complement strand
ATATTGACTGAATCAGTATACGCGGAAAAATTTTTGCACCGCGTCCGGACGGGATAAAAAAATCGCGCGGATAAGAGAATAAGTTGACAAAAGGTTTATAAAAATATATAATAACAAAGTAGTAAAGAGATATGCGTGGTTCCGTGAGAGGCGGAATCACGTTTGTTTATCCTTTTACGGCAGTTAACGTAAACGATTAAAAAACATAAAGAGGTATCAAATGGCAGAACGTTTTGTAATGACGCAAAAGAATTACGAAGATTTGAAAAAGGAGCTGGACTATCTTGTTAAGGTCAAGCGTCCCGAAATTATCGAGCGCATTGCAGAAGCTCGCTCCCACGGCGACCTTTCCGAAAACGCCGAGTATGACGCGGCGCGCGAGGAACAGCGTTCCAACGAGGGCAAGATTGCGGAAATAGAATTTCAGATTAAAAACGCCGATGTGCGCGAAGAGGAAACGGATAACAGCTACGTTCATCTCAACAGTGTGGTTACCGTTTACGACGAGGATATGGAGGAAGAAGCCGTATACACCGTAAGCTCGGTAACCGACGTAGACGTAATGCACGGAAAAATTTCCATCGAGTCCCCCATGGGCGCGGCGCTTCTGAAAAAGCGCATAGGCGACAAAGTAAACGTGTCCTGCCCCGACGGTACGTCGTACACCCTTAAAATTTTAAAAATAAACTAAGGAAACTGATATGGAAGAAATAATAACCGCGGCGCCCACCGAAGAAGAGCTTGCCGAGCAGGCGAGAATCAGGCGCGAAAAACTGCAAAAACTGACCGAGGAAGGGAACGACCCTTTCGTCAAGGTAAGCTATGACGTTACCGCAAATTCAAAGTCGGTAAAGGACGAATTCGAAAAACTGGAAGGCAAGGAAGTATCGCTCGCCGGCAGGCTTATGTCCCGCCGAATTATGGGCAAGGCTTCCTTTTCGCATATATCCGACCGCGACGGACTTATACAGATTTACGTCCGCCGCGACGACGTCGGCGAAGAGGATTACGCTTCGTTCAAAAAGGACTACGACCTGGGCGATATTATCGGCGTAAAAGGCTACGTTTTCAAGACCCAGACGGGCGAAATTTCAATTCACTGCAACCATATCGAAATGCTTACAAAGTGTTTAAGACCTCTGCCCGAAAAACAGCACGGTCTTAAAGACGCGGATATAAGATACAGGCAAAGAGATTTGGACCTGATAGTAAATCCCGAGGTAAAAAACACCTTTATCACCCGTTCCAAAATTTTAAAGGAACTGAGAGCGTTTTTGGACGGACGCGGCTTTTTGGAGGTGGATACCCCCGTTCTGACCACCCTTGAAATAGGCGCGTCGGCAAGACCTTTCAAAACAAAGCACAACGCGCTGGATATAGATATGTATCTCAGAATAGAAACCGAGCTGTATTTAAAGAGAC
>JAIDOO010000351.1 GCA_029063275.1 Clostridia bacterium | reverse complement strand
AAAAATAAGCTTGCCCGCTTTACGGCGCAACGCTTTAAAAATCAGAAAGCTTATAAAGCACGCCAAATTTTACGCGGTGGTAAAAGCCGACGGCTACGGACACGGCGCGGAGGAGGTTTCGCGCGCGATAGAAGATATCTGCGACGGCTTCTGCGTTGCGATAACGGAAGAGGGCGCGGCTTTAAGAACGGCGGGTATCTCAAAGGAAATTCTGGTTTTAACCCCGCCTTTGGATAAATGCGACGCGGAGCGTATGAGAGCTTACCGCCTTAGCGCAACCGTGAACTCGGTTGAAACCGCCGAATTGATTTCGGGACTGGACTGCCATATAAAAGTGAATACGGGAATGAACCGTAACGGCTGTAATACAGACGGACTTGCAAAAATTTTGCACGCGCTTCCGCCCGAAAGTATAAAGGGCGTTTACTCGCACCTGTTCGCGCCGGAAAACGCGGCTGCCGCAGACAGGCAGAGAGAGCTTTTTTTGTCGGCGGTAAAAGAGGTTAAAAAAGTTAATTCCGAAGCGGTTGCGCACCTGTCCGCAAGCGGCGGACTTCTGAGGGGCGGAAAGTATTTGTTTGACGGCGTGCGCGCGGGAATTCTTTTGTACGGTTACGCGCCCGAAGGATTTAAGGCAGACGGCTTCGAGCCCGCATTAAAGGTTTACGCGCGGCGTACCCAGCAGACCGAATTTATCGGCGGGGGAGTGGGCTATAACTTTGCCGATAAAAACTACGGACGGCTGTCCGTTTACCGCGCAGGTTATGCTGACGGGTTTTGGAGAGGCGTGCCCCTCGGCGAAAAGACGCTGTGCATGGACTGCTTTCTTTCGGAGGATAAAGGAGAGATGCCGCTTATAATGGGCAACGCCGATGTTTACGCAAAGAGATGCGGAACTATTTCATACGAGGTGTTAACGCGCGTAACCCGGCGTTCGGAAAGAGTATATGAACGGTAAAGAAGAGTTAAGATACAAGCTTAAAATAAAGCGTAAATATTTTGTCGGCGTACGGCGTGAATTTGCCGACGGCGCGATACTGGACAATTTTTTAAACGCATTCGGTCAATACGACAGTTTTTTTATCTATAACTCGTTTTCAACCGAAGCGGATACCAAGGGCATAATCGCCGAGCTTTTAAAGGCAGACAAAAAGGTGTATCTTCCGCGCGTTGACGGCGGCAAAATGGTCGCCGTGCCCTACGGCGAAACGTCGAAGGGCGCGTTCGGAATTGACGAGCCCAAGGGCAAGCCGTATAAAGGGAAAATCGACGTTACTGTAATTCCCCTTTTGGCTGTGAATGAAAGGGGCTACCGCATAGGCTACGGCAAGGGTTTTTACGATAACTACTTAAAGGACAAGCGCACGAAAAAAGTCGGACTGGGATACGGCTTTCAGATTGAAAGCTTTGACGAAGATAAGTGGGATATTCCGCTGGATTTATTTTTGTGCGAAAAGGGAATATTTTATTATGAAACTTAACGGTGAACAAAAGGGTAAAAAGCTTCTTTTAGAGCTTAAAGATTTGCTTGTGGGCGCGGCGTTTCCGTTTATGCTGCAACTTATTTTCAGCGCGTCGGTAATACTGTTTGCGTCATACTCTGACGAGATAGGCATAAGCATTGCCGCGCTGGTTTTCGGCGAGCTGTTGCTTGCGGGCGCGTATATAATCTTCGGCAGACAAAACGGAATAGTCGCTTACAGGCGCACCGTACAGAACAATAAAAAACGCGAGGCGGGCTCTTCGGACGCGCGCGCGGTTTTGCACGTCGGCGAATACGCGCTTTACAAGGGATTTATTATCGCTTTGATAAGCTGTGTGCCCTTTATAATTTTCCAGATAATAAACGCGGCGGCGCCCAACAAACCCTGCGAATTCGTGCTTATGTACGCATTCGGATGGGCGTGGTTTCCCTTCGGGCTTATAAACCGAGGCGGGGCGAACCTCAGCGAGTGGCTCAATTTAATCTGGATAACGGTACCCATTGCAATTCACGCCGTTGCGTATCTGCTCGGCGCAAGAAAAGAAAAAAAGAAACAGCTTCTTGTGGCGAAAGCGCAGGAGCTTAAAGGCAAGAGGAATAAATGAGAATTATTGCAGGTAAATACAGAGGTCTTAACCTTGCAGAATTCAAGGGCGGCGAAATACGTCCTACCGCCGACAGGGTTAAGGAAAGCCTTTTCAATATTTTAGGTCGGCGCGTTATCGGCGCGGAGGTTTTAGATCTGTTTTGCGGAAGCGGAAACCTCGGCATAGAATGTCTTTCGCGCGGGGCTAAGTCAGTGCATTTCAACGATATTTCAAAGGCGAGCATAGAGGTGTTCAAAAAGAACGCGTCAAAGCTCAGCGGTAAAGATAAATTTACCGTAACGGCGTACGATTTTAAACGCTGTCTTAAAATGACCGAGGATTTCGATATAATCTTTATCGACCCGCCCTATGCTTCGGACGCGGGCATAGAGGCTCTGAAAATAATTTCACGCGGCGACAAACTCAAATTCGGCGGTATCGCAGTCTACGAGCGCGACCGTGCGTTCGAGGGCGAAATTGCGGGACTTGAAATGTTTGACGAGCGCAAATACGGAAAGACCTATCTTTCGTTTTTTACCGTAGAGGGCTACTGATGAAAAAATGCGTATTTGCAGGCAGTTTTGACCCGCCCACGACGGGGCATAAAAAAATTATCGACGACTGCCTTAAAATTTTCGACAGCGTTACGGTTGCCGTTATGGTCAATCCCAAAAAGGTCTGCCTGCTGGAAGAAGAAGAGCGAGCCTCTCTTTTAAAAAAGCTGTACGCCGACAACATGAGTGTAAAGGTTATCACCTTTCAGGGTGCGGCGGCGGATTTGCTTGAAAGTGAAAACACGCCCTTTTACGTTCGCGGAATACGCGACGGGACGGATTTGGATTACGAAAACCGCGACAGGCTTGCAACACAAAAATTCAATAGCGACGTAGTAACCGTTTACCTGCCTGCGGACAGGGAAAATCTCGAAGTGAGTTCCTCGCTCGTTAAAAACTGTATCAAATTCAAAAAAGATTTTTCGGACTATATTCCGAAAGAAATACTGGACGATTTCAAAACTCTGTTGGAGAGCAAAAATGTTTAAAAAGCAGATAAAAATACCCGACCCCGAAGTGCTGGTCAAAGAAATGCCCCTGCCTGCAAGCCTTAAAAAAATCAAGGCTGAACGCGATAAAGAGGTTTCGGACGCGATTTCGGGCAAGAGCGGTAAAATGGTAATGATAGTGGGACCTTGCTCGGCGCACGAGCAGGCGCCCGTTTTGGATTACGTTGAAAGACTGGGTAAGCTGAACGAGCGCGTAAAGGACAAGCTCGTGCTTGTGCCCAGAATTTACACCAACAAGCCGCGCACCCGGGGAGTTGGGTATAAGGGTATGTTTTCACAGCCCGACCCGACTAAATCGGAAGATATTTTAAAGGGCATTTTCGCTATCCGCGAGCTGAACATTAAGGCAATAGAGGCAAGCGGACTTTCCGCCGCAGACGAAATGCTGTACCCTGCAAATATTCACTACGTCGACGACCTTTTGTCATATATAGCAGTCGGCGCGCGTAGCAGTGAAAATCAGCTTCACCGTCTTGTAGCAAGCGGTATTGACGTGCCTGTGGGCGTTAAAAATCCGATGAGCGGCTCGGTTATGGTTATGCTCAATTCCATATATGCGGCTCAGTCGGGGCAGGTGTTCAAGCTTAACGGCTGGCAGGTTGCCACCGACGGCAATCCTCTTGCACACGCAATTCTGCGCGGAGCAGTGGACGGCTACGGCAACGACATTCCCAACTTCCACTACGAAACGGTTATGCAGGTCATCGAAGGCTACGCGAAATCGGGGCTTAAAAATCCCGCGATTATAATCGACGCGAACCATTCGAACAGCAGTAAAAAATTCAAACAGCAAATCCGTATTTGCGAAGAGGTTATGCAGAACAGACTGTACGATAACGACTTTAAAAAATACGTCAAAGGCTTTATGATTGAAAGCTTTATAGAAGAGGGCAACCAGTCCGAGGACAAGATTTACGGAAAATCGATTACTGACCCCTGCCTCGGTTGGTGCGACACAGAGCGTCTTATTTTAGACATAGCGGAGAAAGTTTAGTTATGGTGGGCTATCTCGGACCCGAGGGGAGTTATTCGCACCTCGCCGCAAAAAAATTACGCCCCGACGGGGCGTTGAAGGCGTACCAAAGCTTTCCGCTTGCAATGCAGGCGCTTGAAGGGGGTGCAGTAGACGAAATAGTTTTACCTATCGAAAACAGCTTAAACGGCGGCGTTGCGCAGAATATGGATCTTTTGAACAGCCGTCCGGTCTGCGCGGTGGAACACTGCGTAGTCGCGATAGACCACAGACTTGCAACCTTGGAGGGTTGCAGACCTGAAAATATAAAGCGCGTTTATTCCCACGCCCAGGCGCTCGAACAATGCGCGAAGTATCTTCTTGAAAATTTTCCCGAGGCAAAATTGATTGCCACCCAGTCGACTGCGGCGAGCCTTGAAATGTTGAAGTCGGAAAGCGACGCCTGCATAGTCGGCTCGCACGTAAAGGCGGAGGGCGTACAGCTTTCGGATAAAAACGTTTCGGACGAGCCAAATAACTTTACGCATTTTTTGCTCGTTCGGCGCGGCGAAATCGGGAGCGGCGCAAAATCTCAAAAGGTATATTTTTCGCTTACCTTAAAAAATCTGTCGGGTGCGCTTGCGTCCGTTTTACAGCCGGTAAAAGAACACGGCATAAATATGACCAAAATAGAATCCCGCCCCGTGAAAAACGTGCCCGACGAGTATGCGTTTTTTATAGAGATAGAGGGCGATTATTCCACTGAAAAAATCAAATCCGCACTTAACGGTATAAAAAGCCTTGCAAAATCCTTCAAGATTTTAGGCTGTTATTAAAACAGAAGAAGAATAGCAAAGCAGCCCAGCCCCTGGATAAGTTTTACCAAGATAAATTTAAGGGGATTGACCTTTGTCTTTATAAGATAGCTCAGTTGCTGTAACAGTATGGAAACACCGCCGAACGTGATTAAAAATCCCGCAAGCGGAAGGGTAAGCTTTGTACCCGTTTCCGAGAGAGCACGGCAACCCGTAGTTGCTTCGATAAGCCCTAAGCACACAGCCGAAGCGGTCTTTTCGTCCAAAAACAGACCAAGCAGTTTTTCCAGCGGAAGCAAAATATTAAAGTCGTGCGCAATCTGCCCCGCAACGCAGAAAAAGGCGATAAATCCGCCCGCAACGCAAACCGAAATAACCGAACCGTAAAAAGCGTTGTACAAAACGTTTTTATCCTTGGCGGCGCGGCGGTATTCGCGCTTTTCACCCTTTCTTGTAACAAGGCATAAAATAAGTGCGACTGCCAGTATCGAGATTACGTGCGCCAAAAGGATTTTCCAGCCTGCGGATTTGTCGTTCAGCATTTTTACGCCGATACTTCCTATAATGAACAGCGGACCGCTTGTCGAGCAGAGCGCCGAAAGCTTTTTGCAGTCTTTTTCGGAAACGCAACCGCTGTCGTAAAACTCGGCAACCGCGCGCGAACCTGCGGGATAGCCCGAAAAGACGCTCATCAGAAAGCAAACGGCGGCGGCGGGCGGAAGCCCGAAAAATCCCGTAACCTTTTTAAGCGGCAAGGCGGCTTTTTCGGCAATGCCCGTCTTGATAAAAATCAGCGTTATCACCATAAACGGGAAGAGCGACGGCGCAACGCATTCCGCCCAGAGCGCAAAGCCTTTAAAGCAACAGGTTATGTACCTCTCGGGATATACGGTAAACGCGCCCGCCATAAATACGAGAAT
>JAIDOO010000350.1 GCA_029063275.1 Clostridia bacterium | reverse complement strand
AAATTATTTCATAGCGAATCGAAGTAACCTACGAACTTAACCCGCCCGTTCAGCTTATCTTCGGGGTACAGATACTTAAACGCTTCGAGAAAATAATCGTCGGTCATACTCGCCATAAAGTCGCAAACCACGTCGTTTAAAATCAAATCCGATTTTTTACCGCCGTACAGCTCTCTGTAATTTTTGCCGACTATGCCGTCGTTGAGGTAGTTCTGATAAATCAGCGAGCTTTTGTCCTCTTTATCCAGCTCTTCCAAAAATCTGTAATACAGCTTCTCGAACATAGGCTTTACGACATCCTCGTACCGGGCGGTCGCCTGCTCGCTTTGGTAAATTTTTTCGTAGTTTTCGTCCTTGGTTTTTTTAAGCGCGTCATAGACGTCGGGGCTGATTGAAAGATAGGGCTTATCCATACTGTTTGCAACCACGTCCTCAACTACGTTTTTGATAATATCCCTGTTACTGCTGCCTATGCCGAAGTCGTTCAGCTCCAAGCGGATTTTAAGCCTGTAAAGCGCGTCCTGCCTGTCCTTGCCGAGGTACGCCACCATATCGCTGAGCCTTACCACACAGCCTTCCATTGTCGAGGGGTGCAGTCTGCCTATCGCTTCCTGGTCGGTGTAGCACTCTTCCAGAATTTTTTCAAACTCTTCAAAGCTCTTCTGAGGCGCGGGACGGTATTCGCCGTTAACCTTTTCGCCGCAGTGGCACAATATCCCGTCAAGGGTCTGCACGGTAAGTTTGCTGTTTGAAATTTTTTGAAGCACTCGCACGCCGTGAACATTGTGGTTGAAGTACCTGCCGGTGTTTTTGTTATACAGCGCGCTCAGATACCACTCTCCCCTGTGTCCGAACGGAGTATGTCCTATATCGTGTCCGATTGCGATAGCTTCGATCAAATCGAGGTTAAGCTTCAAAGCCCTGCCTATCGTACGGGCTATTCGCGACACAAGCTGTATATGCGACGAGCGTCGGGTTATATCGTCGTTTTTATAGAACGAAAAAACCTGCGTTTTGTCGTTTCCGCGGTTATAAAAGGGACAGTGAATAATTTTATCAACGTCCATCAAAAAGGGCGGACGGGTGTAATCGTCATAGCCTTCTTTCCGCACCGCCTGCGCGCTTTTACAGGCGAATGGCGAATATAAGCTTTCCGTCCTTTCGGTTATCTTATTCAGTTCATCTGTCTGCGCGTCGGTAAAATGCTTCATAGTTAAAAATTATTTCGTGCCGAAAAGTCTGTCGCCCGCATCGCCGAGGCCGGGAAGAATGTAGCCGTTTTCGTTAAGCTGTCTGTCAAGGGTAGAAACGTAAACGGGTACGTCGGGGTGCTTTTCGGCAACCGTTTCGATTCCCTTGGGCGCGGCGATAATCGCCATAAACTTGATATTTTTACAGCCCCTCTTTTTCAGCGCGTCCAGCGCGTCCGAAGCCGAGCCGCCGGTCGCAAGCATAGGGTCTATTAAAAATACCGTCTTTTTCTCAATCCCCTCGGGAAGCTTGCAGTAGTATTCCTGCGGCTGCAGGGTTTCCTCGTCGCGGTACATACCTATGTGTCCCACCTTTGCCGTGGGGAATACTCTGTGAACGCCGTTGACCATACCGAGTCCCGCGCGCAAAATGGGCACGATTGCGATAGAGTCGTCGGGCACCCTGTACTGCGTGGTAGTTTCGAGCGGGGTTTCCACCTGCACGGGTTCGAGACGGACGTCGCGCATACTCTCGTAAGTCATAATGGTGGTTATCTCTTCAACAAGCTCGCGGAACTCTTTCATTCCGGTATTCTTGTCGCGCAAGATAGAAATTTTATGCTTTATCAAAGGATGGTCGAATATAAATACGTTTTTATAATTTTTCATTGTCGTTCTCCTCTTTGGTTTGTGCGGTTTCGGATTTTTGCACCTCTTCGATAGTTATCTGTTCGCCGTCGCTCTTCTTTTTGCGCTTGATGTTTACAAGCACGTTGACAAGAATACCGAGTATCAGCGAGCAGGCAACTGCGGTTATAGTAACTTCGCCGAAGGTAAGCACCATTCCGCCTACGCCCGCAATAAGGATAACCGAAACGACGAACAGGTTTTTGTTGTCGTTCAGATCTACACCCTGAATCATTTTAAGTCCCGATACGGCGATAAAGCCGTACAGAGCAATGCACACGCCGCCCATTACGCAGGAGGGAATTGTTGCAAGGAAAGTAATAAAGGGCGCTATAAACGAGAACACGATTGCAAGTCCCGCCGTAACGATAATGGTAATAACCGAAGCGTTGCCCGAAATCGCAACACAGCCGACCGACTCGCCGTAGGTGGTATTGGGACAGCCGCCGAATACCGCGCCCGCCATAGAGCCGATACCGTCGCCCAAAAGGGTGCGGGTAAGTCCGGGGTCTTTCAAAAGGTCTGTTTCTATAATGGAAGATATATTTTTATGGTCTGCAATGTGCTCCGCAAAAACGACGAACGCAACGGGAATATACGCCACTGCAATCGACCCGATATAGGTGCCTATTTTAGAGGGGTCGCCCATATCGCCGATTGCCGAAATAAACGCGAAGTCGGGATACCACTGCATTTCTTTGAACAGCTCGAAGTTAATTACTTTAAGCGCGTCGCAGTGAGCCAGATAGCCTATACCCGTGAAAGCCGCCGCAACGACGTAGCCCGAAACGATTCCCAAAATAAAAGGTATCATTTTCATAAGCTTTTTGCCGTACACTGAGCAAACGATGGTTACAGTAAGCGTTACAAGTCCGCACACAAGAGCGACGTAGGGCGAGCAGACCATTTTTGAAAACTCCTGCAATTCCATAACGGGAACGCCGTTTTCGAAAACTCTGTTGCCAAGCTCGTCCAGCTTGAAGCCCCAGTCCGTATAAATTTCGGTTACGTTACCGGTCATTAAATCGCTTATCGCATTGCCCGCGAGCGAAAGTCCGATTATCGCAACCGTGGGTCCTATAACTACCGCAGGCATAATTTTGTCAATCCACTTTACGCCCGCAAATTTAACGATTACGGCGATAATTACATATACAAGTCCCGCCAAAACGGCGCCGATTATAAGTCCGAGATAGCCGAGCGCAAGAGTTGTTGCGCCTGCGAACGCCGCCGCCATAGAGCCTAAAAAGGCGAACGAACTGCCAAGGAAAACGGGGCTTTTGAACTTAGTGAACAACAGGTAAACCACCGTGCCCACGCCCGCGCCGAAAAGCGCCGCCGAGATAGACATTCCGTTGCCGACTATTATGGGCACCGCAATTGTTGCCGCAAGAATAGCGAGAAGCTGTTGCAGTGAGAACAAAATCAGCCGTCCTATCTTGGGTCTGTCTTTTACGCCGTAAATCATCTTCATTGTAAAATTCCTCTTTTGTATTTTTAAGCGGTTTTGCCGCCTTTTCCACTATACCACAACTCGGCGGAATTTGCAATAAATCGGCGGTAAAACTTTCAGGCACTTTTTTAAAGCGCAGGGAATATTATAATTTTATGGAAATTATCGAGTATAACAGACAAGCCGCAGGCGAATACGCCAAAAAATGGGCGTTCGGGCGCAATCCCGCCTTTTACGATTTTTCGAATATCGGCGGCGACTGCACCAACTTTGCCTCGCAGTGCATTTACGCAGGAGCTGGGGTTATGAATTTTACACCGACATTCGGCTGGTACTACCTCTCCGTGAACGACAGAACACCGTCGTGGACGGGCGTCGAATTTTTGTACAACTTTTTAGTAGGCAACGAGGGCGCGGGACCCTTTGCCGAGGTTGTTCCGCTCGACAAGCTGGAAGTCGGCGACATTGTACAGCTCGGCAGGGCGACGGGGGATTTTTACCACTCGCCCGTGGTGGTAAGAAACGAAAACGGGCGCATATACATTGCCGCGCACTCCTACGACGCGTACGACAAACCCCTTTCATCTTACTCGTTTGCGCAGGCGCGCGGCATACATATCCTCGGCGTCAGAAAGCTTTAGGCGAACGCTCCGTTCAATCGCGTATTCTTGCTTCATCATAACAGTCAATCGCAAGTCAAACATAAAGCCGCCCGAACCATTTGGTTCGGGCGGCTTGTAAAATTCAAGTTTGATTAGTGTTTCGTCAATTCAACCGGCAACGTAATTAAGATACGCCGCCAAGCCTAAGGCTTGTTATTTGGGCTGTTTGCCTATATACGCGAGGATACCGCCGTCAACGTAGAGTATATGACCGTTTACCGCGTTGGACGCGTCGGAAGCAAGGAACACCGCAGGTCCCGCAAGCTCTTCCGCTTCAAGCCATCTGCCCGCAGGCGTCTTTGCAATAATAAACGAATCGAAGGGGTGGCGGCTGCCGTCGGGCTGTCTTTCCCTCAAAGGCGCGGTCTGGGGAGTTGCGATATAACCGGGACCTATGCCGTTGCACTGGATATTGTACTCGCCGTATTCCGAGCAGATATTTCTCGTAAGCATTTTAAGACCGCCCTTAGCCGCAGCGTAAGCCGAAACGGTTTCTCTGCCGAGCTCCGACATCATCGAACAGATATTGATAATTTTGCCGTGTCCCTTTTTAATCATCGAGGGGATAACCGCCTTGGATACGATAAAGGGTCCGTTCAGGTCGATATCGATAACCTGTCTGAACTGCGCCGCAGTCATTTCGGTCATAGGGATACGCTTGATTATGCCCGCGTTGTTTACGAGAATATCTATAACCCCTACTTCCTTTTCTATTTTCTGAACCATTGCGTTTACCGCGTCCTCATCGGTAACGTCGCAGACATAGCCGTGCGCCTTGATACCGGCTTCCATATAAGCGGCAATTCCCTTGTCTACAAGCTCTTTATTGATATCGTTGAAAACGATAGTCGCGCCCGCTTTTGCAAAACCGCTTGCAATTGCAAACCCGATTCCGTACGACGCGCCTGTAACGAGAGCGATTTTTCCGTCAAGTCTGAAATCCTTCATTTCCATAAAAATAAATCTCCAAAATTTTTATTGTGCAATTATTGTACCACGTTTTTTTTATTTTGTACAGTACGATTAGAAAATTTTACCAAAAACACACAATTTTATACCGTTTTTAAAAATCTTTCAAACGCGCGCAAGGCATTTATTACCGAGCGGTGCGACTTTTCCCCTTCCTTTTCCTTTGCCCCGTCCGGTCCGTAAATCTTTACGTAATAGCCGATATTGTCCGCAAGCTTTTCCCACGAGCCGAGCTTTTCATTTTCTATTACCATACTCACTCTTTTACAGTAGTCGTACACCGTACTAGGGTTGCGCTTTTGCGAAAACTCTCTGTAACTCTCTTGTATAAGCCAGTTTTTGAATTTTTCTTCCATAAATTCTCCTTAAAAAAATAAAAGGCTTCCGTCAAGAAGCCTTTGTAAAAATTTTATATTATTAGACAGAAGCCTGAATAACTATATGCGAGTTTCTGTAAACCACAAATAGAAAAATGTTATTATCATTCACTTTGTAATCCAACATAAACCTGACCATTGCCGGACTGCTGTCAACCCTGTAAAAATATTCGTGGTTATATTCCTTATCTTCGAACTCGGCTCCCTCGCCGCGGTCCTTTATATGTTCGTCGTAAAGCAATTTAACAAAGTTATCGAACTCAGTTTTGGTCGTGTTTTCAATCGCAATCTGTAAGCCGTCGCCGCCCACGTCGGATATTTTACCCATAATATCGCCGTCAGGCGCGGCTACGCCTTCCCAGCCTAAAATCGCAAGCTCGTCGGCGGTAAACCAGGTTTTGTTTTCGTTTATTATGCCGTCCCAGTACTCTACGACAAGACTGTTTACATTAGCCTTTCCGATTTCCAAAATAAGCTGGTCTGCCTTATATTCCGCAAAGTCTGTTTTGTAGTAAACGACCGAGCAGGTATACTGGGCGTCCGAAACGGTGTATGTTGCTATAAACGTATTGTAGTTATAATTTTCGGACTTCAATTCGCCAATCTCGGCGCTCTCGTCAAATAACGATTTGTTCGCGGGGATTTTAGTGTAACATTCCGTTACAAGCGCGTCATATTCCTCTTCGGTTGCGCCGTTCCACACCACAGTAATACCTGTACCGTCAGAGGAAGAGTTTTTCACTTCGTCAAGCTCCAATTCGGGCAGAGTAAGCGTTTCGGCGGTAATTCCCGCATCAGACCACTTTACTTTTGAAATATCGGGCGCCGTGTTGCATGCAAACAAAAAGCAGGTTGCCGCCGTCAAAGCGCAGGTTAATCCTATAATTCCTTTCTTCATATTCTTTACTCCTTGTTCTTTTTTGAGTTAATTTTATTTGAATTTCCGTCGGGTGTCAAGCAAATTTTTCAACCCCCCTCCGCAAAATCCGATATTATTATATAAGAAGATTTCTTCTTTGTCAATTTATTTCAGAAGTTTTCTTCTAAAATAACCGTATGTTTAAAATAGGTGAAAAAATCAAAGAATTGCGGTTGGAAAAGGGTCTTACCCAAATGCAGCTGGGAAAGCTTGTAGGCGTCAGCCAGAAGGCAATCGATTATTGGGAGCGTTCTGTAAACGAGCCCAAGGCGAGTTACATAATTGCTCTTGTCAAAGCTTTTGACGTAACCTTTAACGAATTTTTTGAAAACGTAAATATCTGAAAACTTGCGTCGCGTAACTCCCCTATTCCCCCTGCGCGGATTTTTTTACGCGGTTTTTACCGCAAAAAAGGAAGGCTCTTGCCTTCCTTTTTAATTTATTTCGGTATACTATATAAAGTTTAATAT
>JAIDOO010000035.1 GCA_029063275.1 Clostridia bacterium | reverse complement strand
GAATATTACTAAA
This sequence comes from Clostridia bacterium, assembly GCA_029063275.1. GTDB lineage: Bacteria > Bacillota > Clostridia > Christensenellales > Borkfalkiaceae > Coproplasma. Next base: position 1,742 of record JAIDOO010000035.1, on the reverse strand, counting down.
AAGCTTAAAATTATAATTGCAGAAATTTTCAAAAATTTAATCATTAAAATTAGTATTTATAAAATTAAATATTTGTTGCAAATCTATTGAAAAAAAACTGCGGAAATAGTATAATTGTTTTATATGTCAAAACAAAAATTTTACAAAATCGTAACGTACGGCTGTCAGATGAACGTTCACGAATCGGAAAAAATCGCGGGCGTGCTGAGTGAATTGGATTATATTCCCTGCGAAGAACTGAATCAGGCAGATATAATCGTTTTTAATACATGTTGTATAAGAGAGAATGCGGAAAACCATGCTTTCGGCAATATAGGAATGTTGAAAAAATTAAAAGCCGAAAACAGAAACCTGATAATAGCCGTCGGCGGATGTCTGCCACAGCAGGTTGGAAAGGCGGATAATCTGCACGATAAATTTCCTTACGTTGATATAATTTTCGGAACACATAATCTTCACAAGCTGAAGGATTATGTTTTGTTAAAGCAAAAGCAGAAAAAAGCCGTCATCGAAATAGACGGGGACGAGGGGCTTATTTGCGAGGGCGATAATCCCGTAAGAACCAGTTATCCCAATGCGTGGGTAAATATTACATACGGTTGCAACAATTTTTGCAGTTACTGTATAGTGCCGTTTGTTCGCGGACGGGAGAGAAGCAGGCGTTCGGAAAATATAATCGAGGAAGTTAAGCATTTACTTGCCGAGGGATACAAAGAAATTACTTTTTTAGGTCAGAACGTGAACTCCTACGGCAACGGCACGGACGATTTAACTTTTCCGCAATTGCTTGAAAAAATTGCAAAATTAGACGGCAAATTCAGATTGCGGTTTATGACCAGCCATCCCAAAGATTTTTCAGAGGAGTTGGCAAAGGTTATTGCTTCGAATGAAAAAATCTGCCACTGTGTGCATCTTCCGGTGCAGAGCGGTTCGGATGCAATATTGAAGGCTATGAACAGAAAGTATACGGCGCAGGATTATCTTACCAAAATATCCTACCTGAAAAAGCACGTTCCCGATTGTGCGGTAACGACCGATTTGATAGTGGGTTTCCCCGGTGAAACCGAACAGGACTTTGAAGATACTTTAAATCTTGTAAAGGAAGTAAATTATTCGTCGGCTTTCACTTTTGTGTATTCAAAGCGCGAGGGTACGGTTGCCGCTAAAATGCCCGATCAGATTCCCGAAGAGGTCAGCAAAAAAAGAATAATGCGGCTTATCGATCTGGTGAATTCATTAACCCGTGAACACACAAAAGATTACGTAGGGAAAACGGTTGAAATTCTCTGTGAGGATTACGACAAGAAGAAAGAAATGTATTTAGGGCGCGACTGTTACGGCAGAATGGGGTACTTTAAAAGCGAAACTAACGCCATAGGCGAGTTTGTAAATATAAAAATAAGCAAAGCTAACGGCGTATCGCTGATAGGCGAGCGCGTATAAGGATAAAATATGGCACTTTCACAAATGATGCAGCACTACTTTACCGTAAAGGAAAAGTACAAGGATTGCATAATATTTTACAGGCTCGGCGATTTTTACGAGATGTTTTTTGACGACGCGGTAAAGGGTGCGGACCTTTTGGGGTTGACCCTTACAGGCAGGGACTGCGGGCTTGAAAAGCGTGCGCCGATGTGCGGCATACCTTTTCATGCGGCGGACGAGTACATCGCAAAGATGGTATCTCTCGGAGAAAAGGTTGCAATTTGCGAAAAGCTTGAAGACGCCTCCGCTTCTAAAGG
>JAIDOO010000349.1 GCA_029063275.1 Clostridia bacterium | reverse complement strand
GGCGCAAAGGGTGGGGATAGTCCGCGCGCTTATTAACAGCCCCGAAATACTGTTTGCCGACGAGCCTACGGGCGCGCTCAATTCAAAGACGGGACTTGACGTTTTAGACACACTCACGAAGTTTAACGAGCAAGGTCAGAGCGTTGTAATGGTTACGCACGATATGCGTTCTGCCCGTCGCGGCAACCGTATTCTCTACTTGAAAGACGGTGTGATTTTGGGCGAGTGCGATTTGGGTAAATACGTCCACGGCGATAAGGCTCGGCATGATAAACTTTCCGCATTTTTGAAAGATATGGGGTGGTAAAATGAAAAAGTTATTTCTTATAGCCCGCTCTAATGTGCGGAAAGCCAAAGGGCAAACCGTCGCTATCGTAGTGCTGATTTTGCTTGCGGCTATGCTCTTAAATCTTTGGCTTATGTTGTCTATGGACTATAAAGCCAACTTTTTGAGATACCACGATAAGCTCAACGCCGAACACATTACGCTTGCGGTAGATGATGCCGACGGAACGGTTTATGAGTTTTTAACCGAAACACTCGACAGCGACGCCGCAGTCAAAGAATACCGTTTGGATAGTTGTATGTTTATGATAAGCACGTTTCCTTATAACGGCGGAATGATGAACAGCGATTTTGTTTTTATGGATAAACAAACGGCTCTATCTCGCACTGTCGGAAAAATGGAAATCATTGAGGACAGCGATTTTACAAGCGGAATTTATTTGCCTATGCTATACAAGTCGAATGATTATTCCGTGGGTAAAACGATTGAAATATCTATCGGCAGTAATCCCGTAACCTACACGATATGCGGCTTTACCAACAGCATAATGTTGGGCTCTCATAACTGCTCTTTGATACAACTCATACTTACCGAAGATAAATACGCGGAACTCGAAGAATTGAATTACGCGCCCAAAGCAACTATGTGTTCGGTGCGATTAAACGACAAATCATTAAATCTCGATTATGAGGCAACGTTGAAATCAAACATTTCAGAGCATTTTCCGAATACCCGCATGATAGGAAGCTGCTACGACACAGTTTTACAGGCAAGATATATTGCGGCTATGATTTGTTCGATGATAATAAGCGTAATGGCTTTTATCGTGCTCTTGATTGCACTCGTTGTAATTATATCGAATATTATCAACTATATTCAAGTCAACATGAAAAATCTCGGTGCGCTCAAAGCCGAAGGCTATACTTCAAGACAACTCATCTGCTCGCTCTTATTGCAGTTTTTGGGGCTGACTGTCTTAACGGCAATCGTGGGTGCAACGCTCTCTTATGCGCTTTTCCCTGCCATAAACGCAATGATGATAGCGCAGACGGGAATACCGTATGCTATTCATTTTTTACCGTTACCCGCGTTTATTTCGCTTTTGATTTTGGGCGGCGCAGTTGCGCTTTCCGTTTGGCTTTCAGCTTGTAGGATTAAAAAAATAGAACCTATCGTAGCTTTACGTTCGGGCGTTCAGACGCATAACTTCAAACGCAATCACGTTCCGCTTGAAAAGACGAAAGCCCCGCTCAATCTCGCGCTTGCTCTGAAAACCACTCTTTCGGGCATTAAGCATAACATAACGATTTGTATCACTATGCTCGTGCTTGCGCTCGTGGTTGTATTTTCGGGGCTTATGACAGAAAATGTAATTACCGATATGACGCCGTTTTTAGATTTGATTGTAGGCGAAAGTGCGGACAGTGCGATTAACGTGCAAATTGAAGCCGAAGCCGATTTTCTTGACGTGTTAAATTCCGACAGCCGCGTTGAAAAGGCGTATCTTTATAACTCCGTAACCGTATCACACGTCGGCGGAGTGGAACTGTTGGCGAATATGTGCGATGATTTTTCAAAGCTTAATAATCAAAATGTTATGTATAAAGGCAGATTTCCGAAATACGATAACGAAATTGCCATCGGCGCAAAATACGCACAAGAGAAAGGTTTTGCGGTCGGCAATGAAATAGAAATAACGGCGAACGGTAATACGCAAAAATATCTTATCAGCGGTTTTACGCAAATCTCAAACAACCTCGGCAGAGATTGTCTCTTGACAAGAACGAGTTTCGAGCGGTTGGGAGAATTACAAAATGTTACTTATTATATCAATCTTACAGAAGACACGGATATAGACGCTTTCAACGAAGAAATGAAAGAGAACTTTGCGGGTAATTTGAATGCCGTTATAAATATCGGGGCGACGATGGATGCC
>JAIDOO010000348.1 GCA_029063275.1 Clostridia bacterium | reverse complement strand
ATTTTTAGTATAATTTATGTCGTTTTAAAAGTCAATAAAAATTTTTTAAATCAAGACTGTTATCACTGCAAAAATTACTTGATTTTTTTTGTTGAATTTTATATTATATTTCTGTTAGATTTAAATTGACCGTTGCAGAGATGGCGGAGTGGTCGAACGCGCACGACTCGAAATCGTGTTACGGGCAACTGTACGGGGGTTCGAATCCCTCTCTCTGCGCCAACAAAGAAGGAGGTTTTTGCCTCCTTTTTTTATTGCTAAGGATAGAGCACATAAGAACTATCTTTATTTCTTATTAGTTTTTCATTTGTGGCGTTTGCTCGTTTTATCAAGCACCCGCCATAGTGCCAAAGGTACGTTTTGACTATGTATTACGCTTGATAAATATATTTGTTTTTGCTATACTACATTGAAAATAAGATTAAGTTATCAAAATGAAATTCGAACTTTTAGACATTAATAAATGGGATCGGCGCGAATATTATGAGCATTATACAAAGGAAGTTGTTTGCTCATATTCTATGACCGTAAATATTGATATTTCAAATTTACGTAATCATAAGTTATATCCTGCTATGCTATGGCTTTTGACGAAAACGGTAAACGAGTTCCACGAATTCCGTACCGCTTTGACGGAAAAAGGATTAGGCATATACGACACTATGTTGCCTGCCTATACGATTTTTAATAAAGATAAAAAGAATTTCAGTGTGATATGGAGCGAATATTCTGAAGATTACGGCGCATTTCTCGCAAATTATAATGCCGATGTCGAAAAATATAAAAGCACGTTAGAGTTTGCTCCGAAAAAGAACCGCCCTGCAAATACTTTTGACGTTTCGATGATACCTTGGGTAACTTTCAGTTCTTTTAATATCAATGCGTTCAATAGCGATAAGTATTTTTTACCGATATTCACAATGGGTAAGTATTTCGAGCAAGACGGAAAAAGACTTTTACCCTTAACGGTACAAGTACATCACGCAATCTGCGACGGCTATCACGTTTCAATGTTTATTGATAGCTTGCAAAATAAAATTCGTTTATGGAAACAACAATGAAAAAAACAATCGAAACTCCAAGATTAATATTACGACATTTCAATTTAAATGACGCTGCCGATTTGTATGAATATTTGGCTGAGCCCACGATTAATTGTTTTCAGGATATGAAAATACATAGCGTGCAAGAAGCTGAAAAGGTCATACAAGAGCGCATTGACAAAGCAAAGTCGGAAATTTATTTTGCTATATGCCTAAAAGACACGGGAAAAGTAATAGGTGAAATTTTTGCTTGTGCCGATGAACGCGAAAATGATACTTTTAGTCCTTGTTGGATGCTCAACGCAAAATTCCAAAAGCAAGGCTATGCTTTAGAAGCTGTTGCGGCTTTTTTCGATTTTCTTTTTAATGAGAATTTGGTTCGCAGAATATACATTTATACGGAAGATTATAATATTCCCTGTCAAAAACTGTGCGAAAAACTCGGCATGCGAAGAGAAGGTCTTTTTACAGAATTTGTTTCCTTTGTTAATAATCCGGACGGCACGCCGAAATATGAAAACACTTATCAATACGCTATATTAAAAAAAGAGTGGTTAAAAAATTAACGTAAGCCAAACAAGGTTCCACTTACGTGCGGTAGAGTCCGCCGACTTCCCTCCCTTTCAAGCCTTTCATATCCGCATAGGAAAAAGCGGCAACAGCTTATACTGTTGCCGCTTTGGTGCGGATGAAGGGACTTGAACCCCCACGGTTGCCCACAGGAACCTGAAACCTGCGCGTCTGCCAATTCCGCCACATCCGCAAAACAAAGCAATTATAATATAAATAACTTTTCTTGTCAATAAAATATGGTTACAAAAAGTTATTTCCGAAAAAATAAAGCACGCTGATACAACCGTAAAAGCGCGCTTTTTATTTTAAGTTTTTATAATTAGTCTATTTCGTAATGGCAGTCAGAATACTGTGTAGGGGGCATAGTTTCGCCTTCGCCGACCCAAACAGAATTAACTACGTTACCCTTTACGTCTACGACTTTATAAGAACCTGACTTAGGGCAAGTATCGCCGCAATTTAACTTCATACATTTACCTCCGTAATACTATTATGCGCAGATTACGGAAATTAATTTAAGATATGAATATCCAAAAAATTCAATTATTTACAGTATTTTTTTTCAATTGCGGAAATTTTATCAACTCTTCTCTGATGTCTGCCGCCCTCGAATTCAGTCGATAAAAAGGTATCGACTATCTTCAACGCATAGCCTGTCCCCACAACCTTTTCGCCTAGCGCAAGCACGTTTGCATCATTGTGCAGACGGGTAAATTCGGCACAGTAGCTGTCGTGGCAATGCGCGCACCTGACTCCGGGAACCTTGTTTGCAACGATAGAAACGCCTATCCCCGTAGAACAAACCACTATACCCTTATCACACTCCCCGTTTGCAACAGCCTCTGCCGCCAGAAGAGCAAAGTCAGGATAATCGCAACTGTCTGTACTGTCAGTACCGAAATCTCTGTAGCCGTACCCCTTTTCAGTGAGATATTTTATGATTTCTTTTTTTAAATTCAATCCGCCATGGTCGCAGGCAATAGCTATTTTCATACGTTCTCCTTTAATCCTGATAAGGTTTAATATAATTTTTAATTAAAAAATCGCAAGCTTCCGAAAGAATGTCGCGTGTGTAGCGATACGCTTCCAAATCCGCGCCGAACGGGTCGGGCACGTCCACGCCGAAGAAATCTTTAATGCAGACAATATTGCCGCAGTTTTCAAGCATTTGCTTTTGATTTGCCGTCATACAAATTACAAG
>JAIDOO010000347.1 GCA_029063275.1 Clostridia bacterium | reverse complement strand
ACAATCGAACGCCCTGGTTCGATAACGAGATAGGGTTCTTTAAGCGAGTGCTGTTTTGCTTTGTTTTTAACTGCCGAAATTAGCGCTTTGAGGTATTCGGCATAATCCGCATATTTTAGCTTGGGGTCCTCGTCATTGTACCAAATTCCGAAGCCGCCGCCTATATTCAGCGTTTCCGCAACGAATGCGTGCTTTTCTTTCATTGCCGCCATAAAATCCATTACTTTTTCAGCGGCAAGCACGAAGGATTGCTTTTCGAAAATCTGTGAGCCTATATGGCAGTGATAACCTTTAAGGCAAAGATTGTTCTTGCTCAATAAATGTAAGGTAATCTCTTTCGCCGCACCGTCCGATACGGAAAAACCGAACTTACTGTCCGTTCTTGCCGTCTGCACAAATGCGTGCGTATGCGCCTCGATTCCGGGATTAATTCTTAAAAGAACGTTCTGTTTTATGTTGCGCTTTGCGGCAAGTTCGTCAAGAATATCCGCTTCACGGAAAGAGTCCACGACTATACAGCCGACTTTGCTGTCAACAGCAAGCTCCAACTCTTGCAAAAGCTTGTTGTTGCCGTGCATATAAATTTTTTCCGCGTCAAATCCAGCTTTCAACGCCGTATACAGCTCGCCGCCAGAAACTACGTCTATTCCTATATTTTCCTGATGGGCGATAGCATAAACAGCTATGCACGCGAACGCTTTTGACGCGTACAAAACCTGACCGTTGCCGCCGTACTCGCTTTTAAGCGTGTTTTTATAAACGCGCATCATATTGCGTATATGCGCTTCGTCGAAAACATACAGGGGCGTGCCGAAGCGGTTTGCCAAATCAACGGCGTCGGCACCGCCTATTTCGAGATGTCCTTTAGTATTTATTTTCAACGTGTCTCTTTCGTTCATTTAAAGCCCCGTCAAGATAATTTACCCGATTATTTTAGCAAACCCTATTAAAATAGTCAAATAAATTGCTTAACCAAGCAAAAAATTACGGCGTCGGCAAATTCACAGCCGACACCGTTGAAATTCGATATTATTTTGTCAGATAGCCCAGTTTTCAAGAATGGTTACAAAGTTATCTCCGAAGCCTGCTTTTTTAACCTCTTCCGCCGCCACTACGTTTACCGTATCGCATAAAACGCCGTCCTTGTAAACTTCGATCTTGCCTACCACCTGACCCTTAGCAACGGGTGCCTTAACCTTATAAGACACAAGATTATGGGTAACTTCGGGAGTTTTGTCTATCGCAGAGAAAACATAACTGTTGCGTTCGGGGCAGACGGCAAAGCTGTCTTTTTTGCCTCCGATTACCGCAAACTCGTCGTTTAAAGTTACGTCTTTGTCCAAAACTACTTTATTTTTGTAATTTGCAAAGCCGTAATCAAACATACTTACCGTTGAATTGAAACGGTTATCACTGCTATCCGCACCCAAAATTACCGAAATGAGGCGCATGTTATCTTTTTTTGCGGTTGCCGTAAGACAGAACCCCGCCTCGTTGGTACACCCGGTTTTGCCGCCGTCGCAATTAGAATATTTTCTTATTAATTTATTTGTATTGGTCATTGATGTTACGCGGTTATCGGGGTGAACAAAATCTTCAAGCCAAATTTTGCTGTAATTGTAGTAACACTCGTTTTCAAGCAGGTTGCGGAACATAACCGCGACGTCCTTTGCACAGGAATACTGGGTTTCTTTTGGTAATCCCGTACAGTTTGCAAAAAGAGTGTCTGCACAACCGAGTTCGGCCGCTTTTTTGTTCATTTGCGCCACAAAGCCCTCTTCGCTTCCTGCAACCGCTTCGGAAACAGCTACACAACTGTCGTTTGCCGAGCAAACGATAATACTTTTGATAAGCTGGTCCAGCGGATATTGACAGCCGCTGCCAAGGAAAACCTGCGAACCGCCCATTCCCGCCGCGTTTTCGCTGGCGGTTATAACGTCGTCAAGCGCAAGCTTTCCTTCGTTGATGGCGTCAAAGCAAACAGTAAGCGTCATAACTTTGCAAACGCTTGCAATAGGCATACGCTTGGTTTCGTTTTCCTTATAAATACATTCTCCCGTTCCGTAATCCATAAGGTATGCCGCCTTACAGCCTTTTGTTAGAGAAACACTTTCCGCCGCGGGGGTAAGCTGTCCCGCCGCTGTTGCAGTACAGCCTGCAAGCACGCACGCCGTACCAAGAATAGCTAATAATTTTTTCATAAAACTATTATGCGAAAAAAACAAGATATTATACGATAACTATTACCACCCTGAAAACCACGTTTACCAATATA
>JAIDOO010000346.1 GCA_029063275.1 Clostridia bacterium | reverse complement strand
CTCTTAAAGAGGGAAGCGCGCAAGCTGTTGCAATGCTCAAAGCGCGCGGTATGCGCGTCGCTATGCTGACCGGCGACGAACAGAAAACAGCGGCGGCGGTTGCCGCAAGCGTAGGTATAGACGACTTCCTTGCCGAAGTTATGCCCGAAGACAAGCTGAACGCCGTCAAAAACGTTCAAAGCGTAGGCGGTTGCGTTGCAATGGTCGGGGACGGCATAAACGATTCTCCCGCGCTTAAAGAAGCCGACGTGGGAATTGCCATGGGAAGCGGAACCGATGTTGCAATAGATTCCGCGGGCGTAGTGCTGGTAAGCGAGGATTTACGCACGCTTGACACGGTTTTCGATTTAAGCCGCGCAACCGTAAGAAATATAAAGCAAAATCTTTTCTGGGCGTTTATCTACAACGTGGTTATGATACCTGTTGCCGCGGGCGCGTTCACTCCGCTCGCTTTCACTTTTTCGCCAATGCTTGCCGCGCTCTGTATGAGTTTAAGCTCGCTGTTCGTTGTGGGAAACGCGTTAAGACTTTTAAGATATAAAAATAAAAAATTTAAAGAGGATAAATTTATGAAAAAAATCGTTCACATCGAAGGTATGTGCTGTAATCACTGCGCAGGGCGCGTTGAAAAGGCGCTGTCTGCGGTTACCAATGTGGTTTCTGCCGACGTAAAGCTTAAAAAGAATATCGCTGTCATCAGAAGCCGCGAAGAGGTTGACGACGAGCAAATCAAAGCAGTCGTAACCGAAGCAGGTTATACCGTTCAGTCGATTGAAGTCAAATGACAAAATTACAGGATAAATGACAATATGCGTCAGGATTACGTTTTGACATATCAGCACACGCGGCATTATAATTGATGCAGGAGGTAAGATATGGTTGAAACAATGTTATTGGACAGGCGCACTACCGACTTGGTCAAAGAGTACGTTCCCGAAGGCGACGTTTTAGATAGTATAGTTTGCTTTTTTTCCATTTTTGCTGACCCGACAAGGGTAAAAATGCTGTCAGCCCTCGCAATATCCGAAATGTGCGTAACCGATTTATCGCGGGTACTGAATATAAACCAGACCACGATTTCGCACCAGCTGCGGCTTTTAAAAAATTTGGGGATAGTCAAAAGCGAACGGCAGGGTAAAATTATTTTTTACAGTCTTGTAAACGATACGGCTGTCTCTTATAAACATATCCGAGCCCACGAGA
>JAIDOO010000345.1 GCA_029063275.1 Clostridia bacterium | reverse complement strand
CAAAGTTTAACAAACCCGATTTTCCGATAGTTGATCACTATACATACGTTTTATGCGGCGACGGCTGTCTGGAAGAAGGAATAAGTTACGAAGCGTGTTCCTTTGCGGGCGCACAGAAACTCGGCAAACTGATTTTAATATACGATAAAAACAATATTTCAATCGAAGGCGAAACCTCTTGCACGTTTAAGGACGATATTGCAAAACGGTTTGAAATGCATGGTTGGCAAGTAATAGAGGTTAAGGATGTAAACGATTTAAAGGCGCTTAAAGAAGCACTTGAAAAAGCAAAAGCAGAAGTAAACCGCCCGTCGATAATTATCAGTAATTCCGTTATAGGTTACGGCACTCCGCTTGCAGGAACTGCCGCAATTCACGGAACGCCATTGAACACCGAACAGCTTGCCCGTACCAAAGATTTTTATAATTGGACGGAAGAGCCGTTTGAAGTCCCGCAGGTTGTTAAATACGATTGCGAGAGAATTTCCAAAGAAAAGTATGCTGCCGAGACAGAGTGGAATAAACTCTTTGATAATTATGCTAAAAAGTATCCCGAACTTGCAAAGGAATATAAAGCGTATTTCGGCGGAACTACCATAAAAATTTCGGATGCGGACGGACTGTTTGACGGCATAACTTCGGAAGCAACAAGAATCAGCGGCGGTAAGGTAATAAATAAACTTGCAAAAGTTATTCCGAATTTGATTTCGGGTTCTGCCGACCTTTCACCGTCTACAAAGACCGATTTAAAAGGTGAAGAGTATTTCAGCCCTGAAAACAGATTAGGGCGAAATGTGCATTTCGGTATCCGTGAACACGCAATGTCAGCAATTTGTAACGGCATACAGCTTCATGGCGGGTTATTTGCGCTTTGCTCAACGTTTTTTACGTTCTCTGATTATATGAAAGGCGCAATGCGTATGAGTGCAATAATGAACTTGCCCGTAACATACGTTTTAACCCACGATAGCATAGGTGTAGGTGAAGACGGTCCTACTCATCAGCCTATTGAACAGCTTGCAGCATTAAGGGCAACGCCGGATTTAAAAGTGTTCCGTCCTTGCGACGGTAAGGAAACGATTGCTGCGTTTATGTCAGCTTTCACAGGTAATCAGCCTACCGCAATAGTGCTTTCACGTCAGAATTTACCGCAGTATGGGTGTCCCGTTGAATACGCATTAAAGGGCGGATACGTTATAGATGACTGTAATTGTAAACCCAATGTATTGCTTATAGCAACAGGCTCGGAGGTTGGAATTTGCTCTAAGGCAAAGCAACTGCTTGATAAAGAAAATATAAAAGCAAGAGTAATTTCTCTGCCTTGTCTTGAACTATTTGAAAAGCAGAGCGACAATTATAAGCAAAGTGTTATCCCTGCGGAAGTAAAGGCAAGGATATGCGTGGAAGCGGCAAGCCCGCTTGGTTGGCGAGAATATGCAGGCGATAGCGGGAAGATAATTGCAATGCAATGTTTCGGACTTTCCGCACCTTATGAAACGCTGTATAAGCATTTCGGATTTACACCGGAAAATATTGCAGATATTGCTAAAAGATTGTTGAAACAGTAAAAGCTTAACTTGGTAATAAGGCAGGAGTATGCAGTGTGATAGCATAGCTGTAAAATATTTACATAGAAGGATTTTCCGCCTTTGGAATACACAAGAAATACAGAATCGGATAAAAGCGAACAAACGCATATTCATTGCCCGTATTGCGATAAAAAATTTTTTACCGCTACGGCAGTCGTAAATATGCACTATAAATGCGATAAATGCCATAGACGGTATTTGATAAACGTAAAAAACGGTAGTATTTCTGTGAATTTGATAAATAAGTCTAATGAGATCGACGGAGAATGAGAAGCGCCTGACGGGCGCTTCTTTTTTTACATTTTAAATTCAAAAAATACAAAGTG
>JAIDOO010000344.1 GCA_029063275.1 Clostridia bacterium | reverse complement strand
CGCTTTTACAACGACCAATCCTAAGAAGAGATATATCCGAATGGCAAATGTAAAAGAAAATAATAATTTAAGAGATATAATAAGTTCTAAGCATTATTTAAATGACCCGGCAATTCACACGGCTACCGATAAATTCTACGGTCATTTCTATGTTTTAGGCATGATGAATGATTTTACTGAAATGGTCAAAAAGTTTTTGTCTGAGAGTGATGTAGGGGAGCAGAGTATCTGAGTTCAACTTATTTTATTGTTATTGTCGGCTGCAATTCAGACTATTTTAGATAGTAAAAGAATTGTTATATTGTGCTTTGAAGAAAATGAGTTTCAAATTGCCTTAAAAATAAGATTAAAATATACAATTAATTGTCATATTTAACTAAATTTTATATCAGATAGTTAAGCAAGCCTATGGTTGTGTGGTATTAATTGAAAAATCAAGTTACTAATAAATCTTAGCGTAAAACTGCTAATATATAAGCGCAAATGTTGAACTTGAGGCGTCCAGTTCAACATTTGATAAAAATTAACATAAAAAAGTCAGTTCAACATTGATAATTAATGTTGAACTGATGTTGTATTTTAGCGACTATTTCAACCCTATGGTTACCATCGGTATAAAAAAGCGGTCTCAAAAGAGACCGCTTTTTTGTATTAAACTAAATCAAAACATAATATTTTGTATATTTATTACTTTTTCATAGCCTCTTCGACTGCAACCGCAACTGCAACCGTTGCGCCGACCATGGGGTTGTTGCCCATACCGATTAAGCCCATCATTTCAACATGGGCGGGAACGGAGGAGGAGCCTGCGAACTGCGCGTCCGAGTGCATACGACCCATCGTATCGGTCATACCGTAAGAAGAAGGACCTGCCGCCATATTGTCGGGGTGAAGCGTTCTGCCCGTGCCGCCGCCCGACGCAACCGAGAAGTAGTTTTTGCCGTTTTCGGTGCACCATTTTTTATAGGTGCCTGCAACGGGGTGCTGGAAGCGGGTGGGGTTGGTGGAGTTGCCGGTAATCGAAACCGAAACGTGTTCCAATTTCATAATGGCAACGCCTTCGGGCACGTTGTCCGCGCCATAGCATTTAACCTTTGCACGGGGACCGTCGGAAAAGGCAACGGTGTCGGTTACCTTAACCGTTTCAGTGTAGGGGTCGAAAACCGTCTTGCAGTAGGTAAAGCCGTTAATTCTCGAAATGATATAAGCCGCGTCTTTTCCGAGACCGTTCAAAATTACGCGGAGAGGTTTGTTTCTTACCTTGTTTGCATTTTCGGCAATTTTAATCGCGCCCTCTGCCGCCGCGAACGACTCGTGTCCTGCGAGGAAGCAGAAGCAATCGGTGTCGTCAGACAGGAGCATAGCCGCAAGATTGCCGTGTCCCAAGCCGACCTTTCTGTTTTCGGCAACGGAACCGGGAATGCAGAAGCTCTGCAGACCGATGCCGATAGTAGCCGCCGCGTCAGCCGCCTTTTTGCAACCGGTTTTAACGGCGATTGCCGCGCCTACGGTGTATGCCCAAACTGCATTTTCAAAGCAGATAGGCTGTGTGCCGCGGACGATTTTGTCTACGTCGATACCCTTTTTAAGGGTTATGTCTTTACATTCTTCGATTGTCTTAATGCCGTATTCTTTCAGCACGCCGAGAATTTTCTTTTCACGTCTTTCATAGCTTTCAAAAAGTGCCATAATCAGTCAACCTCCTTGTCGGTTCTGGGGTCGATATGCTTAACCGCGCCCTGCTCGGCGGTATATCTGCCGTAAGTTCCGATTGATTTTTCATATGCTTCGTTGGGGGTAAGACCTTTCTTGATAAAGTCGGTCATTTTGCCGAGCGAAACGAATTTGTAGCCGCAAATTTCGTTGTTTTTATCAAGCGCAAGCGACAGAACGTAACCTTCCGCCATTTCAAGATACCTTGCGCCCTTTAAAGCGGTGCCGTACATAGTTCCTACCTGCGACCTGAGACCTTTTCCCAAATCTTCGAGTCCCGCGCCGATAGTAAGTCCGTCCTCGGAGAAAGCCGACTGGGATCTTCCGTATACTATTTGCAGTAACAGCTCGCTCATGGCGGTATTGATGGC
>JAIDOO010000343.1 GCA_029063275.1 Clostridia bacterium | reverse complement strand
CACGACGACAAGCAGACGGTCGAGGACGCGGCGGCCAACGCCAAGACCGAGCTCGAATCCGGCGACAACGACAGAATAAAAGCCGCGACAGAAACTCTGCAAACCGAAATTCAGCCCGTTATCGCAAAAATTTATCAGCAGGCTTCGGGCGCCGCAGGGGCTTCCGACGGCGGCAACGACGACGATACCGAATTCAGACAGCACTAAAAATAAATCACGAAAATCGGCTAACGCAAATTTTCAGTGAGTTGGTTATATCGTAAAACGCTTATCAGGCGAAATAAATCCGCCGTTGCGTTGTACGGCGTAAAATGACTAAGTTTGAAATTAAATAGTTAAAGGGGTGTAGCTTACACCCTTTTAACGCGTTTAAGGGCAACAGGTTATTACAGATAAACCTTATAAAAGGATGAAATTATGGCGGCACAAAATTATTACGAGATTTTAGGACTTCAACGCAACGCCACGCAGGACCAGATAAAATCGGCGTACAGAAAACTCGCTAAGCAGTATCACCCCGATTTTCACCCCGGCGATAAAGCGGCGGCGGAAAAGTTCAAGGAGATAAACGAGGCGAACGCCGTTCTTTCGGACGAGGCGAAGCGCAAGCAGTACGACTTCGAGCTGGACCATCCCGGTATGGGTGGCGGTGGCGGCGGCAATCCCTTTGCCGGCGGCTTCGGCAATATGGGAGGCTTCGAGGATATAATAAGCTCGATGTTCGGCGGGGGCTCGCCCTTCGGCGGCGGACACGCTCAGAGAGCTAATCCTAGAGGCTCGGACATAGAGCACGTTTTGCACCTGTCCTTCCTCGACGCGATAAAGGGCTGTACAAAGGAAGTTGCTTACGTCAGAAACGAGCCTTGTTCGGCGTGCTCGGGTACGGGCGCAAAGGGCGGTACGGCGTTTAAAAAATGCGCGCGCTGTCAGGGAAGCGGAAGAGTAAAGTTTCAGCAGGATACCATTTTCGGCAGGACGATTCAGGTCGGCGCCTGCCCCGACTGCGGCGGCACCGGCAAGCAGATAACGGACAAATGCCCCGACTGCAAGGGCAAGGGTTTTATGCGCAAGGAAACCCGTTTTGCGGTCAATATCCCCGCAGGCGTGGATAAGGACAGCAGTTTAAGAAAGCGTGGCTTCGGAAACGCTGCGGGAGGCGGCGGCGAAAGCGGCGATTTGTACGTTTATTTCAGAATAGAGCCCCATAAAATGCTGAGGCGTGAGGACAGGGATTTATACGTTACGGTGCCCGTTTCATACAAGACGGCGGTGCTCGGCGGAAAAATTCAGGTTCCCGGCATAGACGATACGTTGGAGCTTTCCATTCCCGAATGTACTCCCTCAGGCACCAAGTTCTGCATGCGCGGCAAAGGCGTAAAGACCGTGAACGGTACGGGCAATCTGTACGTTACGGTGGAAATAGAGGTGCCCCAGAAGCTGTCGCACGACCAGAAGAAAAAGCTGACCGAGTACGAGGCGAGCGTGCCGCTTAAACACTGCGACAAAATGCAGAAGTTTTCAAACAGCGTTTCGGCAATTTACGGCAAAAATTTGGATAAGCAATAAAAAATAAAATAAAAGGGGCGTTGCGGTTTTAAAAC
>JAIDOO010000342.1 GCA_029063275.1 Clostridia bacterium | reverse complement strand
ATTCTTATTTAAGATATAATATTTTTATGAGCAAAAGCAGTGCAAAAGCAAAACCGAACAGAGTAAAATCCGTCCGCGTCAAACCCAAAGGGCTTGGCGCGGTCGTCTGGTTTTTGACAAGCCTGGCTCTCGCCTTTCAGGCGGCGGTGATTTTATTTTTGTACGCTTTTTTAGCGTGGGCATTTCCCGCTTTTTTCTATGCTTCGCTGATTCTTACCTTTATTACCTGCATATTCGTTTTTTCGTCCGACAGGGACGCGCAGAGCAAGGCGGGCTGGCTGATTTTAATGATTGCTTCCTGCGGCTCGGGTTATATCATTTTTATCCTCGCAAACAAAAAGGTCTGCTACGGCGCATATAAGCGCGCTTTCGACAGGCTTTACGCGCGCTCGGCAAAATTTACGCCGTCTTTCGTTCTTTCGGGGTGCAGTGAAGAGGTGCGCGGTATCTGCACCTATCTCAACAACGCCGCAGGCTTTGTGCCGTACGCAGGTACGGATATAAAGTATATAAATTCACCCGTTGCCTTTTTCGAGGATTTTTTCAAGAGGGTTGAAAGCGCGGAAAAATTCGTTTTCATCGAGTTTTTTATCGTTGCCGACGGCGCGTTGTTTGACAGGCTGTTATCTGCGCTCGCCAAAAAGGTTGAGGAGGGCGTCGAAGTGCGCCTTTTGTACGACGACGCGGGAAGTCTGGGACTTTTCAGCCGTTCGGCAAAAAAGCGTGTTCAAAAGGCGGGGATATTAATTCAACCTTTTTCAAAAATGCTTGCGCCGTTTTCGTTCGGGCTTAATTTGCGCGACCACAGAAAAATTATAGTTATCGACGGCAAAACCGCTTACGCAGGCGGCTGTAACGTAGTTGACGAATGCATAGAAAGCCGCGCCGTCTGGAAGGATGCGGGCGTTAGGCTCGACGGTGCGGGTGTGGAGGCAATGACCCTTGCCTTTTTGCGCCAATGGCAGTTTGAAAGCGGAAAATACGAGGACTTTGCCAATTACCTCAATCGGCACGATTTATATAAAAATTCTGCAATCGTGTTGCCTTACGCGGGAGGACCAGACCTGAAAGAGGACGTCTGCCACGGCGTTTATCTAAATATGATTAACTCGGCAAAAAACAGGCTGTATATTATGACCCCGTACTTCGCGCCGGGGAGTGCGGTGCTTTCGGCAATCAAGGCAAAAGCCCTGTCGGGCGCGGACGTAAGGATAGTGCTTCCCGAGGTTCCCGACTGGTTGTTTTTGTACAGGGTTACAGTTTCCTACGCCGAGAGTCTTATACCGTACGGAGTTAAGGTTTACTTTGCAAAAAACACCTTCGTGCATAGCAAGGTCGTTCTTATCGACGGGTGCGCTTCGGTCGGGTCGGTCAATATGGATATGCGTTCGTTTTATCTTGAATTCGATAACGGAGTAATCTCGGACGATAAAGAATTTTTATCGGAAGCGGAAAAAGATTTCGAAGCCGTGTTATTTGAAAACGAGCCCGCGCAAAAAAGAAAGGAAAGTATATTCGGCAGGGCGGTTACAGGCTTTTTGAAAATATTTTCACCGCTTATGTAGCGGGCATTATAGGTCAATGAAAGAATTGACATTCCGCCCCGTTCTCGGTAAAATAAATGTTGGGTGCGGGCGTGGCAATTTTCTTTTGTAAAAAAAATTACTGCATACTTCCCTGCGGGTGCAAGGATAAATATGCAGTAATAAGTGTTTAACAACGCAGGCTATTGCCTCTCATCGGCTTCGTCGACGGAAATTAGGAGTAAGTCATAGGGAAGTATACTGTTCCGTCATAATTGTTCAAAACAAAGGCGGCGTTTCCGTATTGCTTGTAAATTGCTTTGTTATCCCTGAAAACTACTACTATTTGATTTTCGGCGGTATGTGCGTAGTCGAATAATTCGTTATTTCTCCATGTATACGCAGTCATAGTATAGCCGTCTTCGACGTAGCTCATATCGCGCGTCGCATACAAAAACCCGAACTTTTCGTAAACTTCTTCAAAAGATTTATCCATCTCTATCGATTTGTATAAATCAAGCCAGTTTGAAATTTTTTCAAGGTTTTCTTTCTCTTCCAAAACCTCGTTATATTGGCTATTAAGTTTATCATAATCCTGTTTCGAAACTCCGCCGCACGCGCAAAAAAGAGCGCATAACGCTATCGCGCACACGGCAATCAGAGTGATTAAAATATTTTTCATAACAAACCTCATACTTTCATTATAACATTAACACGCGCAAAAATCAATTTTAGTATAGCCTTTAATCCTATTAAAAGCCGATTATGTTGACAATCTTATGCGCAGGCGGTAAAATTTATACCGTAATTAACAAAGCTTGTTTTACAAATTTAAAGGACAAAAAAGTGATAGAAGTTAAACAGATTTCCTCAAAGAGGGATAAAAAGAAGTTTTTTAAATTTCTTATCGATTTATACAAGGGCAACAAGTACGCAGTGCCCAATCTTTATATGGACGAGTTTGCTGAGTTTGACCCGAAAACGAACGACGCGTTCCGTTTTGCCGATTGCAAAATGTTTTTAGCTTACAAGGACGGAAAAATCGCGGGCAGAATTGCCGGCATATGGCACCGCGGCGCAAACGAAAAAACGGGTCTTAAACAGTTGCGTTTTACACGGTTTGACGTAATCGACGATTTCGAAGTAACAAAAGCGCTTTTTGCGGAGCTTTTTAAATGGGCAAAAGAGCTTGGTATGAACGAAATTATCGGACCGCTTAGCTTTTCCGATTTAAACGAGGAGGGAATGCTTATCGACGGGTTCGATAAGCCCTCGACTTATATTGAAATTTATAATCATCCGTATTACGTCGAGCATATGCAAAAGCTTGGCGCGTACAAAGTGGTAGACTGGAATTGTTACCGCATAGACGCACCCAAGGAACTTGATGAAAGGCTTGAAAAACTGAGTGAAAAGATAGCAAAGAAAAACGGCTATGAAATGCTGGACGTTGAATATCTTTTAAAGCACGACAAAAAGAAACTGCACAAGTACCTTATGCAGTGTATGGACGTTTTGGACGAGGCATATTCCAAACTATACGGCACCAGCCCTTTGAACGAAAAGCAGAAAAAGCGCGAAATCGACAGCGTAAGCCTGGTGCTTAAACCCGAGCTTTCCGCCGCGGTTTTAAAGGACGGCAAGGTGGTGGCTTACGGCTTTATGATGCCCTCTATAAACGAAGCTTTGCAAAAGGGTCGCGGACACATTTTACCGTTCGGCTTATTCCCATTCCTGAAAGCTTTGAATCACGTTGAAGTTGCCGATATGATGAGTATAGGAATAACCGCCGAACACAACAACAAGGGCGCGGTTGCGCTGATATTAAACGAGTGTATGAAGGGTATTCTTAAACTCGGCGTCAAATACGTTGAAACCGGTCCTATGCTCGAAGAAAATAAGCACATACAAAACCTCTGGAAAAAATACGCTTACGACGTGGCAAAACGCCACCGCTGTTGGGGCTTAAAAGTAGAAGAATAAAAATAACCGCAGACAACGGGTTCCGTTGTCTGCGGTTTTACTTTTTTATTAAACCGCCGTCGTTTCAAACAATACGCTGATTACTCCGAAAGCGGGCAAAAATATAACGAATATTAATTGAACTCGTCTTTGATTTTTTCCGACAGCGGACTTTTTACGCCTTATTATTTTCGGCGTTTTTATAGCTTATCAAAATATGGTTTACCGCAAATATTACGGCACAGGCAATCAACGGGATATTAGCCAAAACAATTCCGCTGAATAAAAAAATGCAGGAAGGAATAACAGATAAAGACAGGGCTTTCAATTTGCCGTTACTTTTCCAACACACAGCCCAAAAAATAAGATAGGCAAGGCAAAGACCTCCGTTTACCGAAAGGTAAACTATAAGCGCGTAATCAAACCAAAAATTAAAATAAGTATAGGGGATATTGAAAATCATAAAAACAAAGCAACCGTATCTGCCGATTTGTTCGCAGATTTCAACCGCCTTATTTTTATAAGCGTTTGCACCGTCGTTTTTGTGTTTTAGGGCATAAATTATATTCGGCACCATCACGATTACCATAATTATAAGCCCGTAATAATTAAACCAACCCATAAATATCCCTAGTGCGGATTTTATATTAATCACGCTTTTGTTTACTTGAATTTATAAAAGTATTATATAACTAACTGACTTTTTTTTCAAGCTTATTACTATTTATTCAAAATGTAAAATTAAAAATAAAATGACCCGCCCTTGCCGAACAAACGG
>JAIDOO010000341.1 GCA_029063275.1 Clostridia bacterium | reverse complement strand
GTGATGTTTTAATTATGTTGGTTTGAGTTTTTAGCTTCTTCGGGTACGGTTACTGTAGTAGTGCCGTAAGTGTACTCTGCCGTAATATTTCCGTTTGTCCCGAAGTCTAAGACTACGCTTTCAAACCTGTCCTGTGCGTCCAGTTTAATTGTAACGTTGCAAGCGTAAGGTATGAACCCGCCGTCCGAATTGATGCATAAGTAAACGTCTGCTGCATAACCGCTTGCACTTTCGGTAAACGAATTTAAAAGTATATTCAAGCCTGCCGAGTTATCATCGTTTTCGGTTGCGCGCCAGACGGTATCCAAGAACGCGTGAGACGGTATGTAGCTGTCCACCCAATTAGTCAACAGATTTATTTCGTATTCGGTCTGGCTATCGTAATACGATAAACGTTCATCATCAAAAAGGTCGGACCTGTCTATTATATCCCAATTTGCATAGCCGTCATCTTCATCTGATTCAGTGTAAATATTGTATATAGTAAAACCGGGTTTATCGGTAATTTCATAGTAGCTTTCACGAGTAGTCCGATGTGTGATGTTTAAATTGTCTATGTGGGTGTATATGCTTTTGGAATATGCCGTCTTGTGCCCGTAGTCAACTTTCACCAACGTAGAATAATCCTCCCCATATTTTACGATTCGGCTGTCGGTAACAGAAACTGTCATATTCTGCGTTACGCTGTAATTTTTGTACGCGTTTTCAAGGGCTGTGGGCTCGGGTATTCCGTTGTCGTTGTTGCAGGCGGTTAAGCCGAATGCGCAGGTTGCGGCGGTTATGGCGCAGAGTGCGGAAGCTAAAATTTTTCTTTTCACGTTAATCTCCTTTTTGCAGGCAAAAAATAAGGGCAACCGTTAAGGTCGCCCGCATAAAGTACCCTAACAGTCGCCAAACAATTTCCTTTTTTGCAAACGGAATTTCTCCGTAATAACACAAACTAACAGGAATAGGATACAACTATGCCTAATCACAGTTTGTGTTAATTATTTTTTTGCTTGCAGAAAAAGAGTATAAAAATACCCCGTTTGCAAATTCAATTGTTTGGCAAACAAAGTATAGCACAGCAAAAACAATTTTACAACTGTTTTTTTGCGTTCATTTATATACCATATAATATATAAGGCAAAATT
>JAIDOO010000340.1 GCA_029063275.1 Clostridia bacterium | reverse complement strand
CAAATAGCGCACTACTCATTTACGAAGTATAGTGCGCTATATTTTTTTAATTTTATGACTATAAATTGAAATTAGCAATTATTTAACCGTTCAAGTGCTTTTTCGGCGTCCTCGTCGTCCTGTTCGGCGGCTTTTTTATACCATTTTACGGCTTTTTCAAGGTCTTTCTTCACACCTAAGCCATTTTCATAGCAAACAGCTAAATTGTACTGCGCAAGTATATGTTCCTGTCTTGCCGCTTTTCTGTACCATTGCACGGCTTTTTTAAGATTTTTTTCTACGCCTATGCCATTTTCGTAGCATACGGCTAAATTAAACTGCGCGCGCTCTTCGCCTTGCTCTGCCGCACGCTTGTACCAATACGCGGCTTTCTCAACGTCTTTTTCTACGCCCACGCCGTCTTCATAGCATATAGCTAAAAGATATTGTGATTCAATATCGCCGCCGACTGCCGCTTTACTATGCCAATACACCATTTTTGCGTCGTCTTGTTCTACGGCTTCACCGTCTGCATAATAAAATGCCAAGCGCTTCTGCGCTACTACGTTGCCGTTCTTTGCGGCTTGCTCGTACCAATATACGCTCTTTTCCAAGTCCTGCCCCGAGTAATACCCCGTCTGATACCAAAGCCCCAAACGGTATTGCGCTTTGTCATAATCGTTCTTTGCCGATTGCTCATACCAATACAACGCTTTTTCGATGCAATCCGTTTCGTCAGCCAAGTTCCGTTCACAATACGAGCCGTACGCATACTGCGCTTTTGCGTTTCCTTGTTTGGCGGCTTGCCCGTACCAATAAGCGGCTTTTTTCATATCTACGTTGCCGTTCGTGGCGTTTTCATAATAATTCGCCACTTTCATTTGCGAATCTACGTTGCCTTGCTCGGCGGCTTTCAGTTCCTCGTCCAAGTTAATATCAAGCCCGTATTTTCTGTTATATTCCTCTTGTAATCTTATTATTTCGCGTATCGTTTTGATTTCTTCGATTGATTCGGCGTCGCCTTGCTCGGCGGCTTTCCCGTACCAATACAGTGCCTTTTCGTAATCTTTTTCCACGCACATACCGTAGTTA
>JAIDOO010000034.1 GCA_029063275.1 Clostridia bacterium | reverse complement strand
CTGAAATACCGCGCAAATCTCTACGGAATATTCGGCAAAGAATTTAAGGCTCGCCTCAAAGAAATGACTGAACTTTTGGACTTAAAAGAATTATTGAAAAGGCCGTTAGGTAAACTTTCCGGCGGACAAAAAAGACGAATCGATATAGCGCGCGGATTGATACATAATCCTCAGCTTTTGATTTTGGACGAGCCGACCACGGGACTTGACCCAAAAACAAGAATAACCGTATGGGAAGTGGTTGACAAAATGAGGAAAGAGCGAGGGCTTTCAGTGCTTTTGACAACGCATTATATGGAAGAAGCCGCGGATTCAGATAACGTAGTTATTATCGACTCGGGAAAAATTGCCGCCGAGGGCACGCCGCACGAACTGAAAAATGCGTTTGCAAGCGATTTTATAAAATTCTACAACCACCGCGACGAGGCGGTAAAGTATTTTACCAAACTCGGTTACGAGATAAAAAACGAGCGCGATTTTACTGAAATCGAGCTAAAAAGCACGGCTGAAACGGCAAAATTTTTCAAAGAAAAACCCGAACTTTTCGACGACTTCGAAGTTCTGAAAGGGAATATGGACAATGTATTTTTGAAGGTTACGGGCAAGGATTTACAAGGAGCGTAAATATGACAGAAATGAAAAAACTGATTTCTTTGGTCGGACGAAATACAAAGTGTTATTTTAAAGACAAGCTTACTTTTTTTATGTCTTTGATAACTCCACTGATTTTGCTCGTTCTGTTCGTTACTTTCTTACGTAACGTATATATCGAAAGTTTTGAATCGGCTTTTCCCGAGGGATTTACCGTAGATAAAAAAATAGTAGAGGGAATAGCGGGTGCGTGGCTTATGTCCTCGATACTCAGCGTCAGTTCGGTAACGGTTGCGTTCTGTTC
Organism: Clostridia bacterium; assembly: GCA_029063275.1. Taxonomy (GTDB): domain Bacteria; phylum Bacillota; class Clostridia; order Christensenellales; family Borkfalkiaceae; genus Coproplasma. The sequence continues at coordinate 8,985 of JAIDOO010000034.1, read as the reverse complement.
GAATCTGGTTATGGTCGAGGATAAAATCAATTCCAGTATAAACGATTTCCGCGCTGCGCCTATAAAGCCCACGACAATTTCGCTGGCGTACTTTGTTTCAAACTTTTTTGTAACTTTTGCTGTAATGATGTGCGTTATGCTTATAGGGCATATCTACCTCGCGGCAGTGGGTTGGTACATAACCGCAGGCGATTTTTTTATGATAATCGTAGACTGCATATGCGGAATTTTATTCGGCACATTGCTTGCGGGTATAGTAGAAAGCTTCGTGTCTTCACAAGGCGGACTTTCTGCGGTGGCAACTCTCGTGTCTTCGATGTACGGATTTATTTGCGGAGCCTATATGCCCATTTCAAGCTTTTCAAAAGGACTGCAAAACGTTCTCGGTTGCTTGCCCGGAACTTACAGCGTAGGAATTATGCGTAACCATTATATGGGCGGATATTTGACTGCGCTTACCGATGCCGGCGTTCCTGAAGAAGCGATAGAGGCGGTAAGGGACGGCTTTGACGCGAATATCACAGTATTCGGAACCCAAATTCCGCTTTGGGCAATGTACACTATATTACTTGGTTCGTGCGCGGTGCTTTTGGCGGCATTTGTAACATTAATAATTTTAAAAAACAAAAAGAAATAAAGGCTTAAAAATACGTAACAATTAACCTCGGTTTTTTGAAACCGAGGTTTAATTTTCTTGCTTATGCTTCAAAATAATGCTATAATTAAACAAACGAAATTTAAAAGGATTTGATTATGAAGCAGGAAAGATTGAAAAAATATGCCGAACTGATTGTAAAGTGCGGTTTAAACGTGCAAAAAGGTCAGGAAGTTATCGTAAGGTGCGGACTTGACCAGCCTGAATTTGTAGCTATGTGCGTTGAAGAGTGCTATAAATTAGGCGCTTCGCTTGTAAAAGTCGAATGGTCATATATGCCGGTTTCAAAACTGCACTACAATTACAGAAGCCTTGAAACGCTTTCGGAATTTTCAGGTATCGATAAGGCGGAATGGGAACGCAAGGTAGAAAAATTGCCCTGTCTTTTGTGGATTGATTCGGATGACCCTGACGGGTTGAACGGCACAGACAGCGAAAAAATCGCAAAAGCAAGTCAGGCTAAATTTCCCTTTATAAAGCCCTACCGCGATAAGATTGAAAACAAGTATCAGTGGTGTATTGCCTCCGTTCCCGGAAAAGAGTGGGCGCAAAAGATTTATCCCGAGCTTCCCGAAGAAGACGCAATTGAAGAGCTTTGGGAAAATATTCTCTATTGTTCGCGGGTTGATGATGACCCTATAAAGGCGTGGGACAGACACAATAAAGAGCTTGCAAAGCGTTGCAAATTCCTTAACGATTATAAATTCGAAAGCCTTGAATATAAAAGCGCAAACGGTACCGACTTTAAGGTAGGGCTTAATTCAAAGGGAATATTCCTCGGCGGCGGCGAGCGCGCTCTCGGCAGTAATATTTATTTTAATGCAAACATACCTAGCGAAGAGGTATTTACTTCGCCTTTACGCGGAAGAGCCGAAGGCAAGGTCGTTGCAACAAAACCGCTATCCTATCAGGGCAAGTTGATTGAAAACTTTTGGGTAAGATTTGAAAACGGCAAGGCGGTAGAGGTTCACGCCGAAAAAAATCAAGACGTACTCGAAAAAATGATAGCTATGGACGAGGGTGCTTCATATCTGGGCGAGGTTGCTTTGATTGCGCACGATTCGCCCATCAATAACACGGGTATACTTTTTTATAATACTTTGTTTGACGAAAACGCAAGTTGTCATTTGGCTCTTGGAAGAGGCTTCAATAACTGCCTTGAAAACTATGAAAATTACTCAGTACAAGAGTGCGAAAAGCTTGGCGTAAACAGTTCGATGATTCACGTTGACTTTATGATAGGCAGTGCGGATATGTCTATTATCGGCGTAACGGCGGACGGCAAGAGAATTCAGATATTCAAGGACGGCAACTGGGCAATTTAACAGGAGGCGTACCAATGACAAAGGATAATTTTGAAAGCGAACTGCCTGACGGTTACGAGCTGAAACTGCATATTGACGCAAAGGATAAAAAGACAGCCGTAATTTATATAGTTTTATCGTTTTTGCCGATTCTCGTTATGCTGACGGCGGCGATTTTAATGATCGAATACGTCAGAGGATGGAACACGCACGGCAATATACTAACCAGTTTGATTACTATACTTGTTGCCTGCGCCGTATGTATTGCGTATATAATTTTGCACGAGATTACGCACGGGGTAACTTACAAAATTTTAACCGGAGCAAAGCTCAGGTTCGGTTTAAGGTGGAACGTAGCTTTTTGCGGAGTGCCTGAAATTTACGTTTACAGAAAAGCCGCAAAGATTGCCGTACTGATGCCTTTTATCGTTTTTACCGTAATCTTTGCAGGACTTACCGCTGGAATGTATTTTGTAAGCGATACGGCGTTTTTAGGCGCAGCTTTAATATTCGGTTTACATTTAGGCGGTTGTGCAGGTGATTTGCACGTAACGTATTTGTTAGACCACAAATTCAAGGATAGTAAAACGCTTATGCGCGATACCGGTCCCGAACAGTTTTTCTACGTTAAAACTAAAAAGAATAACGAATAAAACAACAAAAAAGCGGTCGTTTGACCGCTTTTTTGTTGTTTGTAATGTATTATGTCAGACATAATCGGGTTAAATTACCTGTAAAACGAAGAATTTTAAGTAATTTGTTTCGTCTGCGCACAGAAGCGACGGATGGTCGGGAGACTGAGTTTTGATTTCCACGCAACGCACAATTCTGCCGCTTTCGCGCGATGCTTCGATAAGCATCTTTTCAAACAGTGTTGCGCTCATATAGTGCGAGCAGGAACAGGTTATTAAAAATCCGCCCTTTTTAACGATTTTCATTGCGGTAAGATTTATATCCTTGTACCCACGGTAAGCGTCTTTAACTTCGTCCGCTGTTTTGCAGAAAGCGGGAGGGTCTAGGATAACTGTATCAAACTGCTTTTTATCTTTTTTAAAATTTCTGAGAACTTCGAATACGTCGCCGCAAAGGGTATTTACATTTTTAAAACCGTTTAATTCGGCATTGTCTCGTACATTTTTTAGTGCCAATTCCGATATGTCGCAGGCGGTTACGGTGTTTGCTACCGTTGCGGCGTTCAGCGAAAAACCGCCGCTGTTGCAAAAGCAGTCCAAAACTTCACCCATGCAGTATTTGCGTGCCGCAAGGCGGTTTTCTTTCTGGTCTAAAAAGTAGCCTGTTTTTTGTCCGTTTTTTACGTCGACTAACATTTTAATGCCGTTTTCGCAAATTTCGCAGTAATCCGGTACATCGCCGTATAAAACCTGTTTAATTTCAGTCAAGCCTTCTTTTTTGCGGACGGCAACATCGCTCCGTTCGTAAATTCCTTTAGGGGCGAACAGTTTTACAAGACAGTCGCAGATTAATTGTTTGCGCATATCGATTCCGAGCGACAGGCACTGCATTACCAGATAATCGCCGTATCTGTCGATTATAAGAGCGGGGAGGTTGTCCGCTTCGGCAAATACCATTCTGTAGCAATTGTCATAACCAAGGCTTAATCTGTAGTTATTTGCGGTATTTATAGCATTTATATAGTACTCTGCGTCATCTAATCGGCTGTCGCGGATAAAAATCCGGACTAAAATTTTAGAAGTATGGTTAATATAACCCTTACCTATGTATCTTCCGTCGTGTGAATAAACGGTCGCAAGCGAGCCGTTTTTATCCTTATTTTCTATGCGCGCGACTTCGTTGGCGTATACCCAACTATGCCCTGCTATAATTCGCTTTTCTTCGTTCTTTTTTAAATAAACTTCGTATGCCATAAAAACTCCTGAAACGAGTGTACCAAAGGTTGAGAATAATTGCAAATAAAATTGCTTTTTATTTTATAATTTGGTAAAATATAGAATATGCGTAAACTGCTTAAATATTTAAAGCATTATAAATTGCAAAGTATACTCGGACCGCTTTTCAAGCTTCTGGAAGCCGCGTTCGAACTTATTGTGCCGCTTGTTGTTGCCGCAATAATCAACAACGGAATTGACGGCGGGGCAGGAACTGTTTATATAATCAAAATGTGTGCTATCCTCGTTTTGCTCGGCGTTGTGGGGCTTGTTTGCTCTGTCGCGGCACAATACTTTGCGGCAAAGGCGGCGGTAGGTTTTTCAAAAGAGCTAAGGCACGACCTGTTTTCAAAGATGCAGTCGCTGTCGTACCGTGAAATCGACGGGCTCGGCACTTCGAAAATGATAACAAGAATGACTAGCGACATAAATCAGATTCAGTCGGGTGTAAATCTCGTTTTAAGACTGTTTTTGCGCTCGCCTTTTATCGTATTCGGCGCTATGATTATGGCTTTCGCCATAAGCGTTGCTGTGGGCGGTGTTTTTGCCGTTGCCATTGCGGTGTTGAGTTTAATTGTTTTCGGGATTATGCTTGCAAGTATTCCGCTTTATAAAAAGGTACAGGGAAAACTCGACGGAGTTACGACTGCTACCCGCGAAACTCTTACAGGCGTAAGGGTGTTACGCGCTTACTGTAAAGAAGAGGACGAAATCAAAGAGTACAACAAGCGCAATTCCGGACTTACCAAATCTCAGCTTTTTGCCGGTAGAATTTCCGCGCTCATGAACCCTTTGACCTATGCGGTAATCAACGTTGCCATAATCGTTTTACTGTACGTCGGTGCGGTTAAATTTAACGTCGGTGCGCTCGACAGAGGGCAGGTTGTGGCTCTCTATAACTATATGACGCAAATTCTTGTCGAGCTTATCAAGCTCGCAAATCTGATAATAACGGTAACAAAGTCCTTTGCGTGTGCGGGAAGGATAACCGAAGTGTTGGAAATGAAACCGTCGCTTAAATCGGGCGAGCAGAGTGAGGCAACAAGCGGGCATTTTATAGAATTTAAAAACGTCAGCGCAAATTACGGTAATGCGGCGGTCGACGCGCTTGAAGATATTTCTTTTTATGCCGAGCGTGGTCAGACTGTCGGAATAATCGGCGGAACGGGCGCAGGCAAAACCACGCTTGTAAACTTGTTGCCGCATTTTTACGACGTAAAGAGCGGTGAGATTTTTATTGACGGTAAAAACGTAAATTCTATCGGCGATAAAATCTTGCGCGATAAATGCGGAATAGTACCTCAGCATGCTGTCTTGTTTAAGGGGACAATCCGCAGTAACATGAAATGGGGCGACGAAAACGCCGATGACGAACAGATTTATTCTGCGATAAAAACCGCTCAGGCTTCTGACGTAATTAATTCGAAGAAAGACGGACTTGACGAAATTGTTGAACAGGGCGGCAAAAACTTTTCGGGCGGTCAGCGCCAGAGATTGACAATTGCTCGAGCGCTCGTAAAAAAACCCGAGATTTTGATTTTGGACGACAGCGCGTCCGCGCTCGATTATGCGACCGATGCAAATTTAAGAAAATCGTTGCAAACTCTTGATTATTCACCGACTGTTTTTATCGTGTCCCAGCGTACGTCATCTTTAAGACACGCAGACAAAATTATCGTTTTGGACGGCGGTAAAATGGTTGGGTTAGGCTCGCACGAAGAGCTTTTGGAAAATTGTCAGATTTACCGTGAAATTCATTATTCGCAGTTTGAAATGGATGGTGCATAAATGGCAAAGCCCTCTCAAAAAGCAGTTTTGAAACGAATTTTCAAACAACTTAAGCACTACAAGTTTTTAGTGCTTTTGACCGTCTTTTTTGCACTTGTATCCGTTGCGGGAAACCTTTTAATTCCCATTTACTTCGGCAATGCGATTGATTTGTTAATCGAAGGCGAGGCGGTTGACTTTGAAAAATTATTCCGTTATTTTATTTTGATCGGCATGATTTTAGGAGTTTCCTGTCTTGCTCAGTGGCTTATGAGTATTATAAACAACCGCATAACTTATAAGGTTGTTAAAGATATTCGGGAAGAAGCTTTTGCAAAAATTCAGAGTTTACCGCTCAAGTTTATTGACGCTCATTCTTACGGCGATATCGTCGGACGCAATATTGCGGACGTAGACCAGTTTGCCGACGGACTTTTAATGGGCTTTACCCAGCTTTTTACCGGTGTTCTGACAATTGCGGGAACGCTGGGTATAATGCTCTATAAAAACTGGATAATTGCGCTTATTGTTTTTGTGATTACGCCGCTTTCGCTATTCGTTGCTAAGTTCATTGCTTCGCGGACGTACTCTCTTTTCAAAAAAACTTCTGAAATAAGAGGGGAACAGACCGCATTCATTGACGAAATGATAGGAAATCTGAAAACAGTGCAGGCATTCGGCAGAGAGGACGAAAACCTTGAAAAGTTTGATGAAATCAATGGCAGACTTACAAAGGCTTCGCTGAAATCCATTTTTTATTCGTCGCTTACAAATCCCGCAACCCGTTTTGTGAACTCGGTTGTATATGCGGCGGTCGCGCTGTCGGGTGCGTTGCTTCTTGTAACCGACGTTGCGTTGCCCGTTGCCTTTTCGGTCGGCGGACTTACCAGCTTATTGTTTTACGCCAACCAGTATACAAAGCCCTTCAACGAGATTTCGGGCGTTGTAACCGAATTGCAGAATGCGGTTGCCTGCGCGGGCAGAATTTACGAATTAATTGACGAGCCGCCGCAACCGCCGGAAAGCGTAAGTGCGTCGGTGCTTGAAAATGTTAAAGGCGACGTTGAGTTTAAAAACGTATATTTTTCTTACACGGCGGATAAAAAACTTATAGAAAACTTAAATATAAATGCAAAAGCGGGACAGCGCGTTGCGATTGTCGGTCCGACGGGTTGCGGAAAAACTACGCTTATTAATCTTTTAATGCGGTTTTACGAGCCGACGGGCGGCACAATTTCGGTTGACGGGCAAAATATAAAAGACGCGACCCGAAAATCCGTCAGAAGCAACTACGGAATGGTGTTGCAGGATACCTGGTTGAAAAGCGGAACAATCCGCGACAATATTACAATAGGCAAACCCGACGCGGACGAAGAAGAAATAATCGCCGCGGCAAAAGCCACCGGTTCGCATAAATTCATTATGCAGTTGCCGAACGGGTACGATACCGAAATTTCGGAGGACGGCGGCAATCTTTCGCAAGGACAAAAACAATTATTATGCATAACGAGAGTTATGCTGAGTTTGCCACCGATGCTGATTTTGGACGAGGCGACCTCTTCGATAGACACCAGAACGGAGCAAAAAATTCAGGAAGCCTTTGCAAAGCTTATGAACGGCAGAACGAGCTTTGTCGTCGCCCACAGGCTTTCCACAATAAAAGAAGCTGACGTTATTCTTGTTATGAAGGACGGGAATATTATCGAGCAGGGAACGCATGAAAGCCTTTTGAAACAAAACGGTTTCTATACCAAATTATATAATAGCCAATTCGCGGTTTAAAAATAAAAATTATTTACGGAGAAAATATGTTACAAGTCAACAACGTATCACTGCAATACGGCAGTAAAAAGCTGTTTGAGGACGTCAACCTCAAATTTACCAAGGGCAACTGTTACGGCATTATAGGCGCGAACGGTGCGGGAAAATCTACTTTTTTAAAGGTGTTAAGCGGCGACGTCGAACACAATAAGGGCGATGTTTCTATGGATAACAACGAGAGAATGTCCGTCCTGCAACAAAACCAGAACGCTTATGATAATGTAACCGTTTTGCGTGCGGTTATGCTTGGGCACAAGCGTTTGATTGAAATCATGGACGAAAAGGACGCTCTTTACGCAAAAGCCGATTTTACCGAAGCGGACGGCGTCCGCGCGAGCGAGCTTGAAAGCGAGTTCGCCGAGCTCGGCGGCTGGGACGCAGAGTACGAAGCCCAGACACTGTTAAACGCGTTGGACGTTACCGAAGAATTTTACGATACTCTTATGGCGGATATGGACGCAAAGCGAAAGGTCAAAATTCTTCTTGCGCAGGCGCTTTTCGGAAATCCAGACATATTGCTTTTGGACGAGCCTACTAATAACCTTGATATAAAAACCGTGCGCTGGCTAGAAAATTATCTTTTGGACTTTGAAAACACGATTATAATAGTTTCGCATAACCGCCACTTTTTAAATAAGGTATGCACACATATTTGCGACGTGGACTACGGCAAAATTAATATGATGCTCGGTAACTATGATTTCTGGTACGAAACCAACCAGCTTCTCGCACGCCAACAGCGCGACCAGAATAAGAAAAACGAGCAACGCGCAAAGGAATTACAGGAATTTATTGCAAGGTTTGCGGCAAACGCGTCAAAGTCCCGTCAGGCAACTTCAAGGAAAAAAGAGCTTGAAAAGCTCACGATTTCCGATTTTAAGCCTTCGCTTAGAAAATATCCGTTTATTGACTTCAAGTACGAAAAAGAAATCGGCAACGATATTTTAATAGTTGAAGGGCTGACAAAAAAAGGCTATTTTGAAAACGTTTCGTTTACCGTACAAAAAGACGAAAAAATCGGTATTGTCAGCGATAAGTCTACGACCGTTTCGATGCTGTATGATATTTTGGTGGGTAAAGTCCAGCCCGACGCGGGAACGGTAAAATGGGGTAAGACGATTTCAACTTCATACTTCCCCGAAAACAATAACGAATATTTCCAGGGTTGCAATTACACTCTTGTAGAGTGGTTAAGCCAGTTTTCCAAAGACCACTACGAAGAGTATCTCCGCGGTTGGCTTGGTAGAATGTTGTTTTCCGGCGAAGAGGCGCTAAAACAGGCAAAGGTTTTGTCGGGTGGTGAAAAAGTTCGCTGTATGCTTGCAAAAATGATGCTTGAAGGCAGTAACTTTTTGATTTTTGACGAGCCGACAAACCACCTCGATCTGGAATCAATCACCGCTTTAAATAACGGTATGAAAAATTTTAAGGGCTGTATGTTGTTTACGTCTCACGACCAGGAGCTTATGAATACCGTCGCTAACAGGATAATTGAGATAAACGGCACCAAAAAATTCGATAAACAGGTAAC
>JAIDOO010000339.1 GCA_029063275.1 Clostridia bacterium | reverse complement strand
GAAATATACTTCTATTATATTAATAAACAGTTTAGTTGTCAATTAAACCCGTAAATTAAACACAAATTTATTGATTATATTTTTAAGGTATTATATAATTAGTTAAAAAACACCGCTTTGTTGCTGATATGAAGATAGATATTGACGGTCTGCGCCCTCTTCTGCTTTCGGTTGAAAAACCGTCGCGGTATACGGGCGGAGAGTTCGGCGCGCCTGAACTTAAAGAAGAAAAACTTAATTTCTGCCTTTGCTTCCCCGATTTGTACGAGGTGGGAATGAGCAATTTAGGCATAAAAATCGTCGCGGAAAGCTTGCTTGAACGGGGCTTTTGCGCCGACTTTTGTTTTGCGCCCGCAGACGATTTCGGCAGTGGCTTAAAAAAACTGGGCGTTCCCCTTTACTCGCTGGGGCTTAAAAAACCGCTGTCCGAATTCGATTTTCTGGGCTTTTCGATGCAGTTCGAGCTGTCCTATACCAACCTTTTGTATATGCTTGATCTGGCGGGCATACCCCTTTTGCGCAAGGACCGCAAAAACGAAAAATACCCGCTTGTCGCCATAGGCGGACCCTGCGCCGTAAACCCCGAGCCGCTTGCCGACTTCGTGGATATAGTATTTATAGGCGACGGAGAGCGCGTTGACGCGGACGTTTGCGAGCTTTACATAAAGCACGGCGGAGCCACGCAGAAATTTTTTGACGCCGCTTCCAAGCTTGACGGCGTGTATATCCCCGAGCTTACCTCTCCCGTTTACGACGGCGGAAAACTGGCAGGCTTTAAGGGAATAGAAAAGGTGAAAAAGGCGCAGGTGAACGACCTGGATAAAGCGCCTTTCCCCAAAAAATTCGCAGTGCCAAACTGCGAAAGCGTGCACGACAGAGCGGTAATCGAGGTTATGCGCGGATGCTACCGGGGCTGCCGTTTTTGTCAGGCGGGATTTATTTACCGCCCGGTCCGTCCGCGCGGAGCGGATACGCTTACCGCACAGGCTTGCTCGCTGATAAACTCTACAGGTTATGACGAGGTGAGTCTGAATTCCCTTTCCACAGGCGATTATCCCGACTTGCGCGGGCTGTTGAAAAGCTTAAAATCCAATCTCCCCGAGGGCACGCGCCTTGCTTTGCCCTCTTTAAGAGTGGACAGCTTCGAGGGCGACTTTGCGCAGGATTCGCGCAAGGTATCCCTGACGTTTGCGCCCGAGGCGGGAAGCCAGAGGCTAAGAAACGTAATCAACAAGGACGTAACCGAAGAGGAAATTTTACGCGCGGTTGAAAGCGCCTTTGACCAGGGTTACTCTGCGGTAAAGCTTTACTTTATGTTGGGGCTCCCTACCGAAACCGACGAGGATTTGAAAGAGATAGGAAAAATCTGCGCCTATATAAAGGGCGCGTACAGAAAAAAGCCGAGAAAAAAACAGCTGAGAATTTCGGTTTCCTGCTCCACCTTTATCCCCAAACCCTTTACCCCCTTCCAGTGGGAGGGTCAGATTTCAAAGAGCGTAATGGAAGAAAGACGGCGCGCGCTTATAGACGGAATGAAGGTCAAGGGCGTTATACTTAATTGGAGCGACGACTTTACCGCCGAGCTCGAAGCGGTGCTTGCGCGGGGCGACAGAAAACTTTCGCGCGTGATACTTTCAGCCTATAAAAACGGCTGTATTTTCGACGGCTGGGACAGGCAGTTGAATAAGGACGGCTGGATAAAAGCCTTTGACGAAACGGGTATTTCCCCCGGAGAATATACGCGCATGCGTAGCACGGACGAAGTTTTGCCTTGGGATTTTATAGATATAGGCGTAACCAAAAAATTTCTGCTGGCAGAAAAAGAGCGGGCTTACGCAGGCGAAGTTACGGGCAGTTGCAAAGACTCGTGCAAGGGTTGCGGCATGCAAAAAAGCTGTCCCGCCGCCAGCGCAGCTAAGTAAATCCGGATACCCGCCCTACTCCCCGCAAAAATTTTTGCGGTAAATCAATAAGGTAACAAACAATGATAGCTTTCAGATACACCAAAACGGACGGCGCGGAATACCTTTCGCATTTAGACCTTTTAAGGCATATCTGCCGCACCTTCAAGCGCGCGGGGATAAATTTGAAACACAGCGAGGGCTTTAACCCCCACCCCAAAATTTATATGAACAACCCGCTGGGACTGGGCGTAAAATCGCTTGCCGAGTACTGCGCGGCGGACTGCGATTTTGACGGCGACTTTACTGCGGCGTTCAACGACAGCTCGCCCAAGGGCGTAAAGTGTTCCGCTTTCAGGGTGTTTGATTTCAACCCCAACTACGCCTGCACGATAAAAAGCTGCGGCTACTCTGTCGAGGGAATTAAAAGGTTTGACCCCGAAAGTTTTTTCCGCCGCGAAAAAATCGTTATTTGCGACAAACGGGGGCGCGAAGTCGACATACGGCAACGCGTTTATTCGCTGTCGGCAGAGGAAAACAAAATATTGTTTACGCTGGGTTGCGGCGAAAACAACCTGCGACCCGACCTGTTTGCGGAATATCTCGAAAGCGAGTACGGCGGCAGGGCGCACGGGCTTATTAAAACAAGCGCAAACGGAGAATACACTTTTTAAGGTGGGATATGTCTAAAAGGACGATATATTTTAACAACTATTGCGGCTTCGACCAGGCGGCGGTAACCGAGGACGGAAAGCTTATAGAGTTCAGCTTTGAAAAAAAGAGCGGCGGCGCTGTCGTAGGAAATGTCTACAAAGGCAGGGTCGAAACGGTGCTTCCGGGTATGCAGGCGGCTTTTGTAAACTGCGGATTGGAGCGCAACTGCTATGTTTCCGCCGAGGACGTAATTCCCGACGCACAAGGCTACGGCGCGGACGGCGTGGAAGCGGCGTTCCCCGAGCTGAAAGAGGGCGACGAAATTATCGTTCAGATAATCAAACCGCCCGTGGGGAAAAAGGGCGCGCGCGTAACTACCCACCCCTCTTACGTCGGCAACAGCCTTATTTATATGCCCGACGTGCATTTTGTAGGCGTGTCGCGCAAAATCGGCGACAAGGAACTGCGGGGCAGTCTTGTGTACTCGGTCAAAAAGCTGATAGGCGAGCACGAGGGAGCGATTGTACGCACCGCCGCGCCCTATCAGAAAAGGGAACAGATTGTCAACGAGCTGAAATATCTCCGAAATCTGCACGCCGGCGTTTTGCAGTCCTTTGAAAGAGCGGAAACGGGCGATTTGCTTTACACCGACGCCGCCCTGCCCATAAGGGTTATGCGCGACGTTCTCGCCGCCGATATAGAAAAAATAGTGGTCGGAACCGAAACTTTAAGACAGGCGGTAACGGGGCTTATGGATTTATTCCCCGCCGAAAGCCGCAGACCCGTAATCTTGCACGAGGGTCAAAGGGATATGCTCGAAGAGGCGGGGATTTCACAACAAATCGACGAGCTGACCTCGCCCAAGGTCGGGCTTGAAAACGGCGGATATCTCGTAATCGAAAAGACCGAAGCGCTCACCGTAATCGACGTAAACACGGGCAGTTTCACCGGCGACGACAGCTTGGAGCAGACAGTATATTACACCAACGTTTTGGCGGCGCGCGAAATTGCACGGCAGGTAAGGCTCAGAAATATCGGCGGCATTGTAGTCGTGGATTTTATCGATATGCAAAAGGCGGCGCACTCCAAGGCAATCGTCCAGGAGCTTGAACGCGCGCTTGCGGGCGACAGGGTGAAGTGTCAGGTTTCGCCGATGTCCAGACTGGGGCTTGTGGAGTTTACAAGGAAGCGCTCGGGCGCCAACCCACTCTCCCTCCTCGTCCGACCCTGCGCAAGATGTTCGGGCTCGGGAATGAGAAAAACGGCGGATTACGTAATTTTCAGTATCCGCGCGCAAATTTTAAAGCTTGCCTCCGAGGGTAAAAATACGGTGAGGCTGGATATCAGCGCCGAGGTGTTTACAAAGCTTTTAGAACGCACCGAAATTTCAGCCGACTTAAAATCGCGTTGCAAAAATCTGCGCGTTTACGCGGTGCCCCATAAATCGTTTGCTATCGACCAAATCAATATACGCTGTTCGGACGACGAAAATTTTTCCCTGCCCGAAAACCCCATAAAGCTGATATAAAGGACAGCCGACCATAAAGGTCGGCTGTCCTTAAAAGTTTGCCTGACACACAGAAGCGCATTATCAGTTTAGCATAGCCGTTTTTAAAATTAACAATAAGTCCGCCGCGCGAATAGCGCGGCGGACTTTTTTTACCTGATAAAATCAGCCTAAAAATTCGAGAATTTCATTAAAAAGCTTATCGCTTGTTACCGTTTTACCGAACCGGGCGGGCTTGTCGCGCAATGCCGACAGGCACTTGGGCACAGCCATTGCCGTTGCCGCGTGCAGTCTTTTTATGCACTTGAAGCTGTCCTTTGCGTCGTTGCCCGTAATGGCGTAAAGCACGTCCTGCGGGAATTTGTAGGGATTTGCAGTGGATACGATAACCATCTTGGTTTCGTCCTTTTTGTTCTTTTCAAACCAATCCACGGCAACCTTCATTGCACAGCCCGTGTGGGTGTCCATAGTATAACCCGTGTCGATAAAAACGTCATACATAGCCTCTACACACTCGTCGTCGTCGGCACAGCCGCCGTCGAACGTCGCGGATAAAAGCTCTCTCTCTTTGTCGGAAATTTCGTACCTGCCCTCCGTTTTCAACTGCTCCATACGCATGGCGGTGAGCTTTGCATTTCTGCCCGAAATTTCAAAAACCAGCCGTTCTAAATTGGAAGAGATTAAAATATCCATAGACGGCGAAGTGGTCTTGTAAAACTCGCGGTTTATATCGTAAACGCCTTTCGCAAAAAAATCCGTCAGAACGCTGTTTTTATTGGACGCGCAGTGAAGCCTTCTTACCGGCAAGCCCATAAGCTTTGCATAGTAGCCCGCGAGAATATTGCCGAAGTTGCCTGTGGGCACGGTGAAATCCACTTCCTCGCCCAAAGCTATCTGCTTTGACGACAAGAGGTCGGCATAGGCGGAAAAATAATAGGCTATCTGGGGCGCGAGCCTTCCGAAGTTTATCGAGTTTGCAGAGGATAAGCGCACCCTTTTCTTTGCGAGAATTTTCGCGTATTCTTCATTGGAAAAAATCTCTTTTACGGCGGTCTGGCAGTCGTCGAAGTTGCCCTTGACCGCAACCACGTTCACATTGCTTCCGTCCTGCGTGGACATCTGAAGCTTCTGCATACCCGATACGCCCTCAACGGGATAGAACACGGCGATTTTTACGCCCTTTTTATCCTTAAAGCCTTCAAGCGCGGCTTTGCCTGTGTCGCCCGAGGTTGCTGTCAAAACCAGAATTTCGTCCTTGATACCGCAAATATCGCAACCCTTTCTTAAAAGATAGGGCAAAAGCGTAAGCGCCATATCCTTGAATGCGCAGGTGGGTCCGTGGAACAATTCAAGCATATAAACGCCGTCGTCCAGTTTTACGAGGGGCGCGGGGTCGCCGTCGAATTTGGAATAAGCCTCTTCGCAGGCGGATAAAAGCTCTTCACGCGGATAATCGTCCAAAAGTCTTGTGAGCACCGCCGCCGCGCGTTCGGGATAGCTTTGCCCGCACATATTTTCGATTTCTTCCAAAGTTATATGCGGGAATTTTTCGGGCACGAAAAGACCGCCGTTTTCCGACAGCCCCGCAACAATAGCCTGTGCGCCCGAAACGCTTGCTCCTCCGCGCGTACTGATAAATTTCATATGGTATTCTCCTTGTCCCTCTCTCGCCATAGAAACTGCAACCGGTTTCCAATAAATACGGACGGCGTCCTGCCGCCGTCCGTAACAATAATTTTACTTTTAAGCGTATTTTGCAACGAAATCGGGAAGCTCTTCCTTTTCGCAACTGCAAGTTATAGTGATAACGATTTTATTCTCGTTTGAAATTTTGTCAAGCATAAAGAAAATGCCTGCAAGGTTTTTCAGATCCTTGCCCGCTATACGGGCAATTCCGTCTATGTACATATATTCGTAATCGCCGTCGCTCGCGGCAATTCCCTTTACAAATCCGCAGAGAGCGTCCTCTCCCGCAACCGACCAGTCGGTAACGTCGATAAAGCGCACGTTACGGGCAAGGTCGTACATATAACGCTTTGTATCGGTTATGAATACGCTGAGTCCCTTTGCTTTTTCCGCATGTGAGTTAGCCGCGTCAATCAGTTGCTTGGTTTTTCCTTCGCCCTTAGGTCCGTAAATAATTTTAATCATTTAGTATCCTCCTGTTCAATTATATTCTAACAGTTTTCGGGCTGAAAAACAAGACCCTTTTTCAAAATTTTGCAAATTTTTTTTACAGCGATAATATTTTATTCACATTCGCGCGCAAATTCGGCTATCTTTTCAAGCCCTGCGGTCATATCCTCGGTAGAAAGCGCGTATGAAAGACGAACAGCGTCGTCGTCGCCGAAGCAGATGCCGGGCGTTATCGCAACTTTTTTATACTGCAAAAGCATATCGGCAACGTCCATACTTCCGCTGATTTTTTTGCCCTTATAGCTTTTGCCGTAAAGGTTGTCGCAAAGTAACATAACGTAAAACGCGCCGTCGGGCTTGACGTAATCGAGTCCAAGCTCCTTCATACCGTCTAAAATTTCAAGCATTTTTTTGCGCCTTTCGCCGAACGCTTTAATCATATCCAGCATAGGCTTTTTATCCCCGTCCAGGGCGGCGATAGTAGCGTACTGGGTCATTGTGTTTACGTTTGAAGTGGAATGGCTCTGAAACGAAGCTATTGCCTTTGCCACGTTTTCGGGGCAGGCAAGATAGCCAAGGCGCCAGCCCGTCATTGCAAAGGATTTTGAAACACCGTTGATGACTATCGTCTGCTCCTTCATTTCGGGCGAAACCTCCGCTATCGAAAAGTGCGTCTGTCCGCCGTAAATAAGCTTTTCGTAAATTTCGTCCGACAAAACTATGAGGTTGTGTTTAAGGCAGACTTCCGCAATGGCGCGGATTTCCTTTTCGGAATAAACTGCGCCCGTAGGGTTGCTGGGCGAGTTGAAAATAAGCATTTTTGTGCGCGGGGTTATCGCCGCCTCTAACTGTGCCGCCGTGATTTTGTAGCCGTGGCGGGGCGTGGAATAAATATAGCTGGGAATACCGACGCAACTTTTGACAACCTCGGGATAGGTCAGCCAGTAGGGTTTGGGAATAAGAACTTCATCGCCCTCGTTTATCGTTGCAAAAAGCGCGTTGAAAATAGAGTGCTTTGCGCCGTTTGAAATTATTATCTGCGAGGGCTCGTAATCGAGGTGATTTTCCTCTTTCAGTTTTTTGCAGATAAGCTTTTTAAGGGCGGGCAGACCTGCCGCCGCAACGTATTTTGTGCGCCCCTTGTCCAGCGCGTCCTTTGCCGCCTGAACTATGTGCGCGGGGGTATTGAAGTCGGGCTCGCCCACGCCGAAGTTTATAACCTTTTCGCCTGCGGCTTTAAGCTCATTGGCTTTTGCCGATATCGCAAGGGTCATAGAGGGTGCAATTGCGGAAATTCTTTCCGAAACCTTAATCATAAAATCTTCTCCGTTGTGTCTTTGCTGATTATTATACAATAGATAAAAGTTTTTTGCAACTGTCGGGATTTAATAATCCGTAAGACCTAAAATATAGTCGGTTGTTACGCCGAAAAACTTAGCAAGCGTAATTATATCAGAAGCATCTGCCTCCACTTGATTTAATTCCCATCTTGCTATCGCCGATTGACTTATGCCTGTGGCATTAGCTAATTGCTTTTGGCTTAATTCTTTCTCTGTTCTTAACTCTTTTAATCTTGTTGAAAATTTCATAAAACAAATTATTAAAGGACTTAAAAGTCGTTAAGCCCCAAAATATAGTCTGTTGTTACACCGAAAAATTTTGCCAGCATAACTACATCAGAAGCAGACGGCTCAAAAAAACCAGCCTCCCATCTTGCTATTGTAGGTTGTCTTACCCCTATTGCTTCGGCTAACTGTCTTTGGCTTAAATTTTTTTCAGTTCTCAATTCTTTTAATCTTGCTGAAAATTTCATAAAAAATTTATTAAAGGACTTAAAAGTCGTTAAGCCCCAATATATAGTCTGTTGTTACACCGAAAAACTTAGCAAGCGTAATTATCGCCGAAGCGGTTGGTTCTGCTTGCCCCAATTCCCACCTCGCTATCGCAGAGCTACTTATGCCCGTTTCATAACCAAGCTTTTGTTGACTTAATTTTCTTTCTGTCCTTAGTTCCCTTAATCTCGTAGCAATATTCATATTTAAATTTTAACAGTTTTAGCCCCAAAATGGGTTAACAGCCCTATTTAGGGCTGTTATAATAAAATTGTCAAGTTCCAACGTGAGCAAGAGGCAAAGTGCTAAACACAACAGGGGCGGGCGAACCGAATGGTTCGCCCTGTCTCTTTAACACATCTCCGAGCCCACGAGCCCTCGCTACAGCTCGGATG
>JAIDOO010000338.1 GCA_029063275.1 Clostridia bacterium | reverse complement strand
ATACGAAAACCCCGTAATTCAAAGCGACTATTCCGACCCCGACGTAATCCGCGTCGGCAATGATTTTTTTATGGTTGCGTCAAGCTTTAACTTTGTGCCCGGCGTACCCGTGCTTCACTCAAAAAATCTCGTTGAGTGGCGGATAATCAACTACGTTTTTGATAAGATTCCCTTTGAGGGATATGATAAAGTATTGCACGGCAACGGAGCGTGGGCGCCCTCGATAAGGTGCCATATGGGCAAGTTTTACTGCCTTATTCCCTTCCCCGACGAAGGGGTATACGTTTCGACGGCGGATAATCCTTACGGCAAATGGTCGCCATTGCGCCCTCTTATCAGACGCAGGGGAATAATAGACCCCTGTCCTATCTGGACGGAAAACGGGTGCTATATCGTATGCGCGTTTGCAAAGAGCCGCGCGGGCTTCAACTCTAAGCTAGCCCTGTTCGAAGCCGACGAGCAATTATATTCCGCCGACGACGATTACACGGTAATATACGACGGCGAAAAGCTCGCCCCCACCATAGAGGGACCCAAGATTTACAAAATCGGTAAATACTTTCATATCCTCGCGCCCTGCGGCGGAGTGAAAAACGGCTGGCAGGTTGACTTGCGGTCTGAAAATATTTACGGTCCTTACGACACTAAGGTCGTGCTTATGCAGGGCGGAACCGACGTTAACGGACCCCATCAGGGCGCGCTTATAGACCTTGACGACGGCGGCCGGCGTTATGCCTTTATGCACTTTCAGGACAAGGGCGCGTACGGCAGGGTCGTGCATCTTCAACCTGCGGTGATAAAAGATAACTGGATAATGCCCGGCGAAAGCGAGGGCGCTATTGCGGGCACGCCTGTTCCGGGCGGCGAATATCCCGTGGATATAAAGACGGATTACGGTATAAACCCCGAGGACGTGTTTAAAGAAAAGCTTTCCCCCGTATGGCAGAATCCCGCCAACCCCGAAGAGGACTGGTACGAAATGAAGGGCGGGTTAAAACTTTTCTGTATTCCCCATTCGGGAAATCTCGGCAGTGCGCCCCAGCTGTTTTTGCAAAAGGTGCCGTACCTTAATTTTTCAGCAAAGACCAAGTGCAGGCTCAACCTTTTAAACGACGGCGACGAGGCGGGCTTTGTAATGTTCGGCAGGGAATACGCTTACGTCTGCGTGGTAAGGCGCGAGGGGCGTAACTTCCTCGAAATACGCAAGGGCAGTATCGGCGGCAAGGACGAAACTATCGCAAGAAGCCAGCCTTACGACGACGAATATATCACGTTCAGCGTTTCGGTCAAGTATGAAGAGCATAACAAGCTGACCTACAAATTCAGCGCGGGCGGAAGCGCGTTCACGCATAAGTTTTATGCGTCGGGCGGCGTATGGACGGGCGCGAGAATGGGCGTTTACGCAAGGGCGGAAGAGCGGGGCGGAAGCGCCGTGTTCAAATTTTTCAAAGTAGTCTGCACAGACAACAGGGTCGGCAGTATTACCGGCTGATTTTAATCAATATAAATAAAAAGACCAAACTATAAATTCAAGGGGGTAATATGCAGAAAGCAAAACAAAAATTCACGCTGTTTTCGGCTAAGGCGCTTGCGCTTCTGATTATCCCTATCGTGATAGAGGCGGCGCTGTCTATGTCGCTCGGGCTTGTAGACTCGTTTATGGTCAAGGACATAGGCAACCTCGGAAACGCGGTAAGCGCGGTTTCGAACGTAGACCAGATTTCAAACCTTTTAATACAGCTTTTTGTTGCGTTCGGAGTCGGCGGAGCGGTAATAACCTCGCAATATCTCGGCGCAAACAAAACCGATGACGCGAACAAGAGCGCGAAGCAACTGGTCGTTATTATGCTGTTGTTTTCCTTTGCGGTAACGGCAATCTGCCTGGGATTGAACCACCAGATAGTAAACCTGTTTTTCGGCGGGAACAACGGCAACGGCGAATATCTCGAATACGCATATACCTACTTTTATTTTATGGCGGCTTCGTTCCCGTTTATGGCTCTGTTCAACGCGTGCGCCGCGCTTTTAAGGGCACAGCGCAAGAGTATGAACACTATGCTTTCGGGCGCGATTTCGTTCGCGCTCAACGTGGGCTGTAACGCGCTGTTTATCTATCTTTTCAAATGGGGGATTGCGGGCGCGGCGGCGGCTACGCTTATTGCGCGTATATTCCCCGCGGTGTTCCTCGTTATTCTGCTTTCGCGCAAATCCAATTTAGTGCGCATAAGGATATTCGAAAAATTCCGCTTTAACGGAAAAATGCTTAAAAAGATTATGCGCCTTGCCGTTCCCAGCGGTATAGAAAACTGTCTTTTTCAGCTTGGCAAGCTTTTAACCGTGTCGTTTATAACCGTAGGCATATATTGGGTAAACGGCGTAAACGTAGACAACACCGCAAACACGATAGGATACAACATAAACACCATAAGCTGTATTTTCGGCAACGGAGTAAACACCGCTATTCTTACCGTAGTGGGGCAGGCGGTCGGCACGGGAAATATTGCGCAGGTTAAGCACTATATAAAAAAGATGCTTGCTATATCCTATATAGGCAACGCGGTAAACGTAGGGATAACTATGGCGCTTTCGCCCCTTCTGATTTCGGTGTTTGCAAACAACGTAACCCCCGAAACCACGCGGTTAGCCCAAAACATTTTGTGGCTTTGCCTTTCGGTTCAGGTGGTAACCTATCCGCTGTCATTCGGTATGCCTGCTATATTAAAGGCGAACTCCGACGTACGTTACGTTATGGCGGCGGCGCTTGCCTCGATGATAGTTATGCGCGTGGGGCTGTGCTATATACTGACCTGCGACTGGGCGGGCGTAAGGCTTGGCGCAATGGGACTATGGATAGGTATGGTTGCGGACTGGGCGGTGCGCAGTATACTCTTTTCGGGCAGGTATCTCTCGGGCAGGTGGAAAACCTCTTCGGGACTTTTAAAGCCCGTTGAAGAATACGGCGAAAGCGAAAGAGTCGCGGAAGAAGAGCTTGGAAAAATATTTGAAAAGAGGGCGGAAAAATGAGTTTCAGGCAGATGTACGAAGAAAAATATATGCGCTTTCCTGCGGGCAGGCAAAAGGCGCTTTCATTCAGCTACGACGACGGTGTAAAGGCGGATAAAAAGCTTGTCAAAATTTTGGACGGCTGCGGATTGAAGGGAACCTTTAATCTCAACAACCTTTTGTTCGACTGTGAAAACTGGCACGGCAGAATGGACGAAGAGGAAACCTATCAAACCTTTTCGGGCGGGCGCCACGAGGCGGCTGTCCACGGCGCACGGCATATATTCCTTGACAAAGTTCCCCTTGCGGAAGCGGCGAACGAAATTTTGCAGAACAGACTGTACCTTGAAAACAAGTTTAAAAAAATCGTGCGCGGTATGGCATACGCCTACAACGGCTATAACGACGAAATTATCAAAATGCTTAAAACGCTTGGCATAGCTTACGCGCGTACGACAGACAGCACTCACTCTTTCGGCTTGCCCGAAAACTGGTTAAAGCTGAATCCCACCTGCCACCACTCGGACGCGGAATTTAAAAACCTTGCGGACAAGTTTTTCGGCGGTTCGCCCGAAAGTGAGTTCAAGCACCGCGAGCCGTGGTTCTTCCTTTTGTGGGGGCACAGCTACGAGTTTGACGATAACGGCAACTGGCATATAATCGAGGACTTTGCAAAGCGGGCGTCGAAAGCGGAGGACGTGTGGGCGGCAACCTGCGGCGAGGTTTACGAGTACTGCGCGGCATACGGAAATCTCGTGTTTTCGCTGGACGGCGAAAGGGTTTTCAATCCCTCGCATATTCCCGTCTGGCTGGAAATCCGAGGAACGGTTTACGAAATCCCCGCAGGCAAGGAAGTCGCGTTTAAAAAATAATACTTGCAAAGATATGTTTTTTATAGTATCATAAAATAAAAATTCAAGGGGTGAAAAATGATTTTAGATAAGTTCGGTTTAAAAGGCAAGGTCGCAATAGTTACGGGAAGCAACACCGGGCTCGGACAAGGCATATGCAAGGCTTACGTCGAGGCGGGCGCAAAGGTAGTCGGCGTATCCCGCAGACATTCGGACGAAACGGCAAAGCTCTGCGGCAAAGACTTTTACAACGTAATCGCGGATCTGTCCTCGGTGGACGTAATCCCTGCCGTGGTTGACCAAACGCTTGAAAAATTCGGTAGGATAGATATTCTCGTAAACAACGCGGGGATTATCAAAAGGCAGGACTCTATCGAGTTTTCCGAAGAGGAGTGGGACAGCGTTTTAAACGTGAATTTAAAGACGGTTTTCTTTTTGACGCAGGCGGTTGCCAGGCAGTTTATAAAGCAGAACTCGGGCGGAAAAATTATCAATATCGCGTCTATGCTTTCCTATCAGGGCGGTATACGCGTGCCCTCTTACACGGCGTCGAAGTCGGCGATAAAAGGGTTAACTATGACCCTTTCAAACGAGTGGGCGAAGTACGGCATTAACGTAAACGGCATCGCACCCGGTTATATGGCTACGAACAACACGCAGAATTTAAGGCAGGACGAGGAGCGCAGTGCCGATATTCTCGCGCGTATTCCCGCAGGGCGTTGGGGAACGCCCGAGGATTTGCAGGGCGCGGCGGTGTTCCTTGCGTCCGAAGCATCCGACTACGTAAACGGTTTCACGCTTGCCGTAGACGGCGGCTGGCTGGGAAGGTAGTTCGTAAAAATTTGCTTGCGCAAATTTTTTGTGGGTTGCCAATGCCGTAAAAACGCTTGACGTGCGTTTTCGGCTTAATCGATAAAATTGAAAAAAGTGCCGCGCGGACTTGAAAAAATCGCCCGGGGGTTTTTTTTTTTTAAACCCAAAAAAGCAAAATAGCCAATTGTATAAAAATAAAACGT